>JBAPSR010000458.1:0-39739 GCA_049281755.1 Binataceae bacterium (SeqCode) | reverse complement strand
GCGTAGGTCAGCGCCTCGCGCGGGCCAATCGAGCCGTCGGTCCAGAGTTCGAGCGCGAGCCGATCGTAATCGGTGCGCTGGCCGACACGCGCGTTGGTGACGGTGAAGTTGACTTTCTTGATTGGCGAATAGATCGCGTCCAGACGCACGGTTCCGATCGGTTCGTCTTCCTCGCCACGCTCGGCCGGTACGTAGCCGCGGCCGCGCTTGATCACGAGTTCCATGTCCAGGTCGGCGCCTTTGTCGAGCGAGACGATATGCTGATCGGGAGTGAGGATCTCGAGGCTCGCGCCGCCAGTGATATCGCGCGCCGTGACCACGGCTTCTCCCTTGACCTTGAGCGTGGCGGTTATCTGGTCGCCCTCATGCAGGCGCACGCGGACTTCCTTGAGGTTGAGGACGATATCGGTCACGTCCTCCTTGACGCCGGGCAGGGTCGAGAACTCGTGGAGCACGCCCTTGATCCGCACCGCGCAGATCGCAAAGCCCGGAAGCGACGACAGCAGCACGCGCCTGAGCGCGTTGCCGATCGTGATTCCGTAGCCGCGTTCGAGCGGTTCGGCGAAGAAACGTCCGTAGCTGGGCGTTAGTTCTTTTTCTTCGAATTCAACCGACTTGGGTTTGGTCAGATCTCGCCAATCGTTCTGCATAATTTCGCCGCTTTGAGAGCTGTTGGGACTTTAGCCGCAGTCGGGTCCGCCACGGACCCCGCAGGCAGCTCCGCCTCCGTTAGGGGTTATCTCGAATAATGTTCCACGATCAGTTTTTCGCTGATCGGCATGGTCAAATCGCCGCGCGCGGGCAAAGCCTTGAAGGTGCCGCGGAACTGCTCGCGCTCGAGCGCCATCCACGGCGGCGTGCCGCGCCGCTGCGCCATCTCGATCGCCTCGACGATCACCTTTTTAGTTCTGCTCTTCTCGGTGATGCTCACCACGTCGCCGACTTCGAGCTGATACGAGGGGATCGTGACGGTCCTGCCGTTAACCTGGTAATGCCCGTGGCGCACGAGCTGGCGCGACTGCGCGAGCGAACTCGCGAAGCCCAGCTTGTACACCGCGTTGTCGAGCCGCCGCTCGAGCAGCACCAGCAGATTCTCACCGGTGATTCCGGGCAGGCGCTCGGCCTCCTCGAAGTAATGCGAGAACTGCTTCTCGAGCATTCCGTAGATTCGCTTCACCTTCTGCTTTTCACGCAGACGGATTGCGAACTCGGAGAACCGGGTGCGCGATTGTCCGTGCGCGCCGGGCGGATAGTTGCGCCGCTCGATCGCACACTTGTCGCTGAAGCATCGCTCTCCCTTGAGGAAGAGCTTCAACCCTTCGCGCCGGCATAGCCGGCATACAGGACCAAGATTTCTCGCCACGTGCCTTCGTCCTTCCTAAAAGGTGATCAGACCCTGCGCCGCTTCGGCGGACGGCATCCGTTGTGCGGTATCGGGGTCACGTCTTTGATTGAAATCACGCCCAGACCAGCAGCCTGCAACGCGCGCACCGCCGATTCGCGGCCGCCGCCAGGACCCTTTACGTAGGCGACCACTGCGCGCATTCCGACTTCCGAGCATTTACGCGCGCACGCCTCTGCCGCCATCTGCGCCGCGTACGGAGTTCCCTTGCGCGAGCCTTTGAACCCGACCGAGCCGGCGCTCGCCCACGCAATCACGAGGCCGTTCTGATCGGTGATAGTGACGATCGTGTTGTTGAAGGTCGCATGGATATGCGCGATACCTTCGGGCACCGATCGCTTGGTGCGCTTGCGCCGTGGTGCGGGAGCCGCAGCCGCGCCGGCAGCAGCAGCGCCTTTTTCCGCGCCGGCCGCAGGTGCCTCTTTGGTCTCTTTGGTTTCGTCTGCCATCTGGTCTCTCGTCTAAAACTCCCGGTCAGAAATCTGTCGAAAATCTTTTGGGCCCGCTTCGCACGCGGCGGCCGTTTTTACTTGGTCGGCGCCTGCTTCTTGCCCGCGACCACTTTGCGCGGACCTTTGCGGGTACGCGCGTTGGTATGGGTGCGCTGGCCGCGCACCGGCAGCGAGCGGCGATGACGGATGCCGCGGTAGCATCCGAGGTCCATCAGGCGCTTGATGTTCTGCTGCATCTCGCGCCGCAGATCGCCTTCGACCTCGAAGTCGGTATCGATCACCTGCCGGATGCGGCTCTGCTCTTCGGCGCTCAGGTCGTCGCTCTTGCGCGCGCGATCGACTCCCGCCTTGTCGAGAATCTTGACCGCGGCGGAGCGCCCGATCCCATAGATATAGGTGAGCGCGATTTCCATCCGCTTGTTCTTCGGCAGTTCAACTCCCGCTACACGTGCCATCGCAAATTCCTTCTGAGCCTTCTGGTCTTGAGCATGGCTCTAGCCCTGGCGCTGCTTATGGCGCGGGTTGGAGCACAGGATGCGCACGACGCCTTGCCGGCGCACCACCTTGCAATTCTTGCAAATCTTTTTTACCGAAGCTCGAACCTTCATCGTTTCGTACCGTATAGCCGGCGCTTAGCGCTGCCGGTAGGTGATCCGGCCGCGGGTCAGATCGTACGGGGACAGTTCCACCGTGACCTTGTCGCCGGGAAGAATCTTGATGTAATGCATCCGCATTTTACCCGAAATATGCGCCAACACCTTGTGCCCGTTGTCGAGCGTCACCCGAAACACCGCGTTCGGCAGCGCCTCATTGACCATTCCCTGAACTTCGATAGAGTCGCCCTTAGACATTGTCCAACTCGCTCAGGATAATCGGCCCGTTTGAGGTGATTGCGATCGAATGCTCGAAGTGGGCCGATAGTTTACCGTCTGCGGTTACCGCAGTCCACCCATCCGCGAGTATCTCCAATTCGGGTGTCCCCTCGTTAACCATCGGCTCGATTGCCAGCGCCATCCCCTCCTGGAGCCGGGGATTCGGCATCCCACGCCGGAAATAATTGGGCACTTGCGGATCCTCGTGGAGCCGCCGACCAATTCCGTGCCCGGCGAAATCCGTCACCACCGAGTAGCCCGCGTTTTCGGCCACCGCCTGCACCGCGCGTCCGATATCCGAAATTCTGTTGCCGGCATGCGCCTGCGCGATTCCGGCATACAGGGCCTCGCGCGTGACGCGCAGCAGGCGTTGAGTGCTCTCCGGTACCTGACCAACAGGAACGGTCCGCGCGGAGTCGCCGAAGAAGCCCTGGTACACGACGCCATAATCAAGTCCAACGATATCGCCGGCCTTGAGCTTCCGGCCCGACGGGATCCCGTGAACGATTTCTTCATTGATCGATACGCACAACGACTTGGGATAAACCACGTCACCCGGCTTGTAACCCTTGAACGCTGGGCGCGCGCCCTTTTCGACCGTTAGCCGTTCGGCCAGCGCGTCGAGCTCCTGGGTGGCAACGCCGGGACGCACCGCGCCGACCAACGCGTCGAGCACCTCGGCCACGATCTGGCTCGCGCGGCGCATGATTGCGATTTCCTCAGTGGTCTTGATCGTGATCATCGAAAAGCCGGCTTCAGTTGCCCTTGGCCCGGGACGCCTTGGCGCGAGCGGTCTTGTTCGACCCGTTTTTGGGCAACAGTCCGTCGAGCGTGGCGATAATCCGCGCGTCAACTTCTTCGGGCTTGCCCATCCCGTCGATCTGCGCCAGCACTTTCAGACCGCCGTAGAAATCAAGTAGTGGGCGGGTAGTGGCGTTGTACACATTGAGCCGATTGCGCACGGTAGCTTCGGAGTCATCCTCACGCAGATAAAGCTCGCCGCCGCACTTGTCGCATATGCCCGGTTTTTTGGGCGGCTCGGAAACGACATGATACATTGCGCCGCACTTGGTGCAGGTGCGCCGACCCGAAATGCGGCGGACGATTTCCTCGTCCGGCACGCTCAGCGCGATCACCCGATCCAGAGACTTGCCGCTGCGCTTGAGCAGCATCGCACGCAGCGCCTCGGCCTGTGCGACCGAGCGCGGAAACCCATCGAGGATAAAGCCCTTTTTCGCATCGTCCGCGTCGAGCCGGCTGTCGATCAGGTTCAACACCAGATCATCCGGGACCAGCTCTCCGCGGTCCATGTAGCTTGCTGCTTCGACGCCAAACGGAGTGTTCTCGTGAACCGCAGCGCGCAGCAGATCACCGCTGGAGATTTGGGGGATGCCGGCCAGCTCACGAAGCATCCGCGCCTGCGTGCCCTTGCCCGCCCCGGGCGGGCCCAAGAGTACCAATCGCACAGTTTACGCACCTTTGCGCGATTTCACCCGCCCGCGGCGCATGAACCCTTCATAGTTGCGCGTGAGCAGATGGGTTTCGATCTGGGCGATCGTATCGAGCGCGACGCCGACCACGATCAGGAGTGCTGTGCCGCCGAAGTAAAACGGCACGTTAAAGCGCGCGATCAAAATCGTCGGCAGAACACAGACGGCGCTGACGTAGATAGCGCCACCCAGCGTGATCCGCGACAGCACGCGGTCGATATATTCCGCCGTGTAGCGGCCCGGCCGGATACCCGGTATAAAGCCGCCATATTTTTTCAGGTTGTCGGCAACGTCAACCGGGTTGAACGTGACCGCCGTGTAAAAATAACAGAAGAACACGATCAGGATCACGTAGACGAAGTCGTAAGTGAATCCGCCAGGCATCAGGAAGGCCGAGTAATCCTTGAGCGAAGGCAAAAACTGCGCGACCGTGGCCGGAAAGACCAGGATCGACGACGCGAAGATCGGCGGAATAACCCCCGAGGTGTTGATCTTGAGCGGCAGATGCGACGCCTGCCCTCCATAGACGCGCCGTCCAACCACCCGGCGGGCGTATTGAATCGGGATGCGGCGCTGCGCGGTCTCGAGATACACGATCAGCGCGGTGACACCGACCGCTAACAGCAGGATGAAGGTGAGCGCGAAGACGCTCATCTCGCCCGATCGCACATACTGGGTAGTGGCGCCGAGTGCGCTCGGCAGCCGCGCGACGATACCGGCCATGATCACCAGCGAAATACCATTGCCGATGCCGCGCTCAGTGATCTGCTCGCCGAGCCACATGACGAACATAGCGCCCGCCGTGACCGTGATCACGGTCATCGTGATAAACGCGGGTCCCGGCGAGTATACGACCGAGCCGCCGCCGGGAGCCTGGATCTTCTCGAGCCCGATCGCGATCATCGTGCCCTGCAGGATCGAAAGGCCCACCGTCGCATAGCGCGTGTACTGCGTAATCTTGCGGCGGCCGGCCTCACCTTCCTTGTAGAGCTCGTCGATATATGGCGACGCGACCTTGAGCAGATCGATAATGATCGCCACGGTGATGTACGGCATGATCCCGAGCGCGAAGACCGAGAATTGTTCGAGCGCGCCGCCCGAGAACAGGTTCACCCAACCGAACATCGTGCCCGACGCCGCATCGAAGAACGAAGCCAGCGCCTGCCCGTCGATTCCCGGCGTCGGCACCGCCACGCCAAGCCGGAACACCGCCAGCATCATGGCGGTAAACAGCAGCCGGCGGCGCAACTCCGGTATATGCGAGGCGTTTGATAACCCGTCAAGCATCAGGCATTGGCCGGGGCGATAAGCTCCGCGCTGCCGCCGGCGGCGGCGATCTTCTCGCGCGCGCTGCCCGAAAAGGCGTCGGCGCGAACCGTGAGCCTGGTCTTCAACTCACCCGAACCGAGAATCTTGATCTTACGCCCTTTGCGCGTAATTCCGCGAGCGGCCAGCGCGGCAGCATCAATCGTCGCGCCGTCGGCGAACCCTGAAAGGCTCGCGATATTCACCAGATCGAACTTCTCGCGCCGGGTCTCGTTCTTCTGCAGCCGGCGAAAGCCCTGCTTGGGCGTGCGCCGCTGGAGCGGCATCTGCCCGCCCTCGTAGCCTGGCGGAGTATTGCCGTGCGAGCGCGAGCCGAGACCTTTGTGTCCGCGGCCGGAAGTCTTTCCGTGGCCCGAGCCGATTCCGCGTCCGATTCGCTTGATGCGATGCTTCGAGCGGGGAGCAGGTTTCAAATCGCTGAGATTCATCGCGTCCTCTAATTATTGCACTTGATGCGGCTACTTGTGTCGTGCGCCGCTCAGCTCTCGATCACCGCCACCAGATGCTTCAGCCGCTTGATCATCCCCTCGACCGGGGCCGTGCGCTCGAGTTCGCGTTCACTGCCGACCTTGGTGAGACCGAGGCCACGCACGGTTGCGCGCACGCGCTTGTTGGTCCCGATCGGACTGTGCACGAGTTTGACGCGGACTTTCTGACTCATCTTAATCGACCTGCTTGACTGATTGCTTGTTCGCCTCAGGCCGCCTCGGGACGTTCGCCGGATCCCGAGCGCGCACGCAGCTTCAAAATATCTTCGGGGCTGCGAAGTTCGAGCAGCGCCTCGAGGGTTGCCTTGACCAGATTGTGCGGATTCGAGGAACCCAGCCGCTTGGTCAGAATATTGCGGATTCCGCAAAGCTCGACGACCGCCCGCACTCCGCCCGCCGCGATAACGCCGGTTCCTTCGGCCGCCGGACGCAGAACGACGCGGCCCGCGCCGAAATGGCCGACCACTTCGTGCGGAATCGTGCCGTTGCGCAACGGCACTCGAATGAGGCTCTTCTTGGCGCGCTCGACGCCTTTGCGAATCGCCTCGGGGACTTCGTTGGCTTTGCCGAGGCCGAAGCCGACGAGTCCGTTGTGATCGCCCGCGACTACCAGCGCTGAGAAGCTGAAGCGGCGTCCGCCCTTCACAACCTTCGCGACGCGGTTGATATGGACGACCTTTTCCTTGATTTCGAGCCCTTGCGGGTCAATGCGTTGCGCCACTTAGTGCCTCGATTTTCAGAACTTTAGTCCGGCTTCGCGCGCCGCGTCGGCCAGCGCCTTTACCCGTCCATGATAGAGAAAGCCATTGCGGTCGAACACCACGCTCTGGATTCCGGCAGCCTGGCACTTTTCAGCGATCGCCTTGCCGACCGCTTTGGCGGCGGCGAGATTGCGCTTGCTCTTGAGCACGTCGCGCACCGCTTCGCTCTGAGTGGAAGCCGCTGCGATCGTGTTGCCGCTCTGGTCGGAAATCACCTGCGCGTAAATATGGTTGAGCGACCGATAAATCGAAAGCCGCGGCCGCGCATCGGTGCCTGTCGCCTTGCGGCGCACGCGCTGACGGCGCAAACCCCGTTTTTCTGCCCGCTGTGATTGCATCGTGGTTGACTCTTGGTGCCCTGCTTATTCGCTCTACGCCGAAGTCGATCCGGCTGCGGCTTTTCCCGCCTTGCGGCGAATCGTTTCGGTCGCGTACTTGATTCCCTTGCCCTTGTACGGTTCCGGCGGCCTGAGCTCGCGCACCTCTGATGCGACCGAGCCGAGCAACTGGCGATCGGCGCTCTCGAGCGTGATCGTCACCTGCCGGTCGACTTTAGCGGTCACCCCCGGCGGCAACTGGTACACGATCGGATGCGAGTAGCCGAGGCTCAAATTGATCTGCGCGCCCTTCGCTTCCGCGCGGTAACCAACTCCGTTGATCTCGAGAACCTTGGTGAAGCCCTTGCTGACGCCTTCGGCCATATTGGCAATCAGCTTGCGCGTCAGTCCATGCAGCGACCGCTCGAGGTTGGAATCGCCCGGACGTTTTACGACCAGCTCGGCGCCATTGATCTCGACCGTAAAGCCGGGCGGCAACTGATGCCCGAGCTTGCCCTTGGGGCCCTCGACCTTGATCGTCGTGCCGGAAAGTTCGGCTTTGACGCCCTTTTCGAGTTTTACCGGTAGTCTTCCTATGCGCGACATCGACGGCTCCGTTTACCAGACCCGGCAGAGAATTTCTCCGCCTACTCGTTTGCGGCGCGCCTCGCGCCCGCTCATCACGCCGAGCGGCGTCGAGACAATATGCACGCCCATCGCGCCGCGCGCTTTGGCGATCGTGTCGGCGCCCGCGTAGCGGCGCAGACTCGGCTTGCTCACCCGCTCGATTCCCTTGATCACCGGCTCGCGTGCGGCCGAGTAGCGCAGCTTGATCACGAGCTTGCGCTTGGGATCCTCGCCCGCGGGCTCGACTCCGTCGAGGAAGCCTTCGGCAACCAGCACGCGGCAGATCGCTTCGCGCAGCCGCGAGTGTTCGAGAGTGACCTCATTATACCGCGCACGCATCGCGTTGCGGATACGGGTCAGCAGTTCTGCGATCGGATCGGTCCTCGACATTATCTGGTTCTCTCTACCAGCTCGCCTTGACGACGCCGGGAAGCTGTCCCCTAAGGGCGTATTTGCGCAGGCACAGCCGGCACATCTTGAAGCGTCGGTAGTAAGCCCGCGAGCGCCCGCATAGCGGGCAGCGGTTATGCGTGCGCACCTTGAACTTCGGAGTGCGTAACGCCTTGATTCTGAGGCACTTCTTAGCCATCGGTCTTTGTATCCTGCACCCTCGCGCTTTAAGCCTGCGCGGGCTCCGCCGCCGCCGCCGCGCTCGGCGTCGCCGTCACCGGCTGGCCTTCACGCTCGGCCTGGTTCCTAAACGGCATCCCGAGCGCCTTCAACAGGGTCAGTCCCTCGAAGTCGCTGCGCGCGCTGGTGGTGATTGAAATCGTAAGTCCCTTTACCTTATCAACCCGGTCCAGATTGAGTTCGGGAAAAATCGTATGCTCGCGCAGGCCGAGCGAGTAGTTTCCGCGTCCGTCGAACGCCTTGTCGCTGATTCCGCGAAAGTCGCGCACGCGCGGCAGTGCGACGTTAACCAGCCGATCGAAAAATTCCCACATCCGTTCGCGCCTGAGCGTGACCATCGTTCCGATCGGCATCCCCTGGCGCAGCTTGAAATTCGATATCGCCTTGCGCGCGCGCGTCAGTACCGGCTTCTGCCCGGAGATCTGCGCCAACTCCTCGACTGCCAGGTCGAGCACCTTGACGTTGTCGCGCGCCTCGCTGAGCGCCATGTTGATCGTGATCTTCGACAGCCGCGGCACCCGCATCTTGTTCTCGATCTTCAGCTCGCGCATCAGCGTCGGCACGATCTCGCTCTCATAGCGCAGGCGCATCCGGGCCGGAATTTTCGGCTCGGGTTCGCGCGGCGCAGCCTTTGCTGCCGCAGCCTGCTCCGCACGCGCTGCCTTGTCTTTCGCAGCCTGGGCCTTCTGCGCCTGCCCCTTGGCGGCGGCGTCCGGGTTTTTGGCCTTTTGCGGCTTTTCGGTTTTGTCGTTCTTGTCGGCCATCAGTCGTTACCCACCGCTTCGCCGCATCGGCGGCATACGCGGGTTCGAGTCTTGTCGTCGCCGAGCTTCACGGCCAGGCGCACGGGCGCGTTGCATCGGTCGCAAAAGAACATCACGTTGGCGATATTGAGCGGCGCCTCTTTTTCGACGATTCCGCCGGGGCTCGCTGCGCCGCGCGGCTTCGAGTGGCGCTTCACGATATTGAGCCGCTCGACAATTACACGTCCGCGTTCCGACAGCACGCGCATCACCTTGCCGGTTTTGCCGCGATCGCGCCCCTTGACGACCATCACCATGTCGTTCTTGCGGATCTTGTATTTTGCTGCGGCGGACGCCATCTCAGAGAACCTCTGGCGCGAGTGAAATTATTTTCATGAACTTCTTGGCGCGCAGCTCGCGCGCGACCGGTCCAAAGATACGGGTCCCGATCGGTTCGTGCTGCGCGTCGATCAGCACCGCCGAGTTGCCGTCGAAACGGATATAGCTGCCGTCGTCGCGGCTGATCTCGCGCGCGGTGCGTACGATCACAGCGCGGGCAACCTCGCCCTTTTTCACCTTGGCGTTGGGGATCGCTTCCTTGACCGCAACCACGATCACATCGCCGACCGAGGCGTAACGCCGGCGCGAGCCGCCGAGCACCTTGATACACATCACTTTGCGGGCGCCCGAATTATCGGCGACGTCGAGAACTGTTTGCACCTGAATCATCGCGCTTGTCTAACCCTCAGCCTGCCGCCCGCTTGACTATCTTGCTAATCCGCCAGCGCTTGCTTTTGCTCATCGGCCGCGACTCGACGATCTGCACGCGGTCGCCCTCGTGGCACTGGCTGGCTTCGTCGTGCGCCATGTAGCGTTTGCGCCGGCGCATCCGTTTTCCGTACAGCGGATGCTCGACCAGGCGATCGACCTGGACCACCACGGTCTTGGTCATCTTGGCGGAGACCACCGTACCTTCGCGCCGTTTGGTTCGCTCACGCATCGAGTTACTTCGCTTTCGCGGCGCCGTCTGCGTCCGCGGACTTTTGTTTGATCACGGTCAAAATTCTCGCAAGCTCGCGCCGCGCGACGGTAAGTGCCGCCGACTTGTCGAGCTGATTGGTCTTCAGCTTGAGCCGCAGGCGAAAAATCTCCTCCCGCGTCTCGCGTTCCTTCACGCGGAGGTCGCCCGTGTTCATCTGCCTG
The DNA here is from genome assembly GCA_049281755.1 of Binataceae bacterium (SeqCode). Lineage (GTDB taxonomy): Bacteria > Desulfobacterota > Binatia > Binatales > Binataceae > JBARDN01. The sequence continues at coordinate 29,428 of JBAPSR010000458.1, read as the reverse complement.
ATCTCGTCAAGCTCCAAGGCCGCCCTCCTCGCGTTCCACAACAATCGTCTTGATCGGCAGCTTGTGCGCCGCAAGACGCATCGCCTCGCGCGCCGTGGGCCGATCCACCCCTTCCATCTCGAACAGGATCCGTCCGGGCCGCACCACCGCGGTCCATCCCTCGGGTCCGCCCTTGCCCTTGCCCATCCGGGTTTCCGCGGGCTTCTTGGTGAAAGGCTTGTCGGGGAACACGCGAATCCATACCCGGCCTCCCCGCTTGATATGCCGGGTCAGCGCGATACGGGCCGCTTCGAGCGCGCGCGCATCGACCCGCGCCGTCTCGGTGGCCTTGAGGCCGTAGTCGCCGAACGCGAGTTCGAGTCCGCGCGATTCGGCGCCGCGTACGCGGCCCTTCTGCATCTTGCGCCATTTTACTTTTTTGGGTGAGAGCATGGTCTTGTTATTGCTGCTGGGCCGCCATCCCGGTGCGCTTGGCCTCTTCTTCCTGGCGGGTAAGAATTTCGCCGCGGAAGATCCAGACTTTGACTCCGATCACTCCATAGGTCGTGCGCGCTTCGGCAAATCCGTAAGCGACATCGGCGCGCAGGGTCTGCAAGGGGACGCGGCCTTCGCGGTACCATTCCTGGCGGGCGATTTCCGCGCCACCCAGGCGTCCCGCGACGTGGACTTTGACGCCCTGCGCTCCCATCCGCATCGCGCGAGTTACCGCTTCTTTCATCGCGCGCCGAAACGCGACCCGGCGCTCCAGCTGGAGCGCGATATTCTCGGCGACCAGTTGCGGATCGAGATCGGGCCGGCGAACTTCGTGAATATTGATAAAGGTGTCCTTGCCCTTCATCAGCTTGGCGATATCCGCCTTGAGCTTGTCGATCTCGACGCCCTTTTTGCCGATCACGATTCCCGGACGCGCGGTATAGATATTCACCTTGGCCTTGTTGGCCATCCGTTCGATCTCGATTTTCGAGATACCCGCGTGATACAGGCGGCGCTTGATAAACTCGCGCAGCTTGATGTCTTCGTGGAGCAACGCGGTGTAGTCGTGACTCGAAAACCAGCGCGAGTCCCAACCCTCGATAATTCCGAGCCTAAGCCCGCGCGGATGTGATTTCTGGCCCATCGATAGTCCTCAGATAGCGCGCTCGTCCACGATCACGGTCAGATGGCTGGTGCGTTTGAGAATCGGCGTTGCGTGCATGTGGGCGCGAGGAAGCGAACGTTTCAAAGTCGGCCCGGTCTCGGCAGTCGCCCGTTTTACGTAGAGCTTGTCTTCATCCACGTTCTGCTGATCGCGCGCATTGGCGACCGCCGACAGCAGGGTCTTCGATACGAACTTCGCGCCCTTCTTGGGCGTGAACTCCAGAATCGATAGCGCTTGTCCTACCGGCTTGCCGACGACCAGATCGCACACGAGTTTGAGCTTGCGCGGCGAAATTCTGATGTACCGGTGACGCGATAACGCTTCCATGATTGTAACTCGTCTCTATTTCGGCGTGCGCTCTAAGCGCCCGCCTTTGCCGCGCCGGATGCCGGGGCAGCAGCCGCAGGTGCCGCGGACTGCTTGACCTCGCCCTTGCGGTCGCCCGCATGGCCGTGGAAAGTGCGCGTGCCGGAAAACTCGCCCAGCTTGTGTCCGACCATGTTCTCGGTGCAGTAAACCGGGATGAACTTGTGGCCGTTGTGCACTGCGAACGTGAGCCCCACCATCTCGGGCAGGATCATCGACCGGCGCGACCAGGTGCGGATAATCCGCTTGTCACCCGCCGCTGCGGCCGCCTCAGCCTTCTTTTTCAGATGCCCGTCGATGAACGGGCCCTTCTTTACCGATCGTGCCATGGCTTAATGCTTCCCGCGCGGCCGGCGGCTTACGATATACCGATCCGACGGCTTCTTTTTGCGCGTCTTGTAACCCTTGGCCGGTTGTCCCCACGGCGACTGGGGATGATTCCCCTTCGAGCGGCCTTCGCCGCCGCCGTGCGGATGATCGACCGGATTCATCGCAACTCCGCGGACGTGTCCGCGTTTGCCGAGCCATCTGGAGCGCCCGGCCTTGCCAATCGAAATATTCTCGTGGTCGAGATTACCAACCTGTCCAATACTGGCGCGGCATTCCGCTTGCACCATCCGCTGCTCGCCCGAGGGCAACTTGAGCAGCGCGAACTTGCCTTCTTTGGCCATCAACTGCGCCGCAACTCCCGCGCCGCGTACGAGTTGCGCACCCGCGCCCGGCTTGAGCTCGACCGCATGGATGATCGTGCCGAGCGGAATATTTTTTAGCTTCAGGGCGTTGCCAGGCTTGATATCGGCGTTCTCGCCCGACTCGACCTTCGCGCCAACTTTGAGCCCGTCGGGCGCAAGGATGTAGGCCTTGGTTCCGTCGGCATAGTGGAGCAGCGCTATATTGGCCGAGCGATTCGGGTCGTATTCGAGCGAGGCGACGACCGCAGGCACGCCGTCATGCGTACGCTTGAAATCGATCGTGCGCAGGCGCCGTTTGTGGCCGCCGCCGCGATGACGCGAAGTCATCCGGCCGCGATTGTTGCGTCCGCCCGTGCGCTTGACCGGTTCGAGCAGATTCTTCTCGGGCTCTTTCTTGGTCAGCTCCGAGAAGTCTGCAATCTGCATGAAGCGCTGGCCGGGGGTGCGCGGATTTAGCTGGATTACTGCCATGTTCGTATCGCTTCTCTAGACCCCTTCAAAGAACTCGATCCGATCGCCGTCCTTGAGCGTCACGTAAGCTTTTTTCCAATCCGAACGGCGCCCCTTGATCGCGCCGCGCCGCCGGTTCTTGCCCATCAGCTTGATCGTCCTGACCTTCAGCACCGTCACCTTGAAGAGCTGCTCGACCGCGTCGCGAATCAGGTCCTTGCTCGCGTCGAGACGGACCCGGAAGACGACCTGGTTGCTCTTCTCGCCGACGAAAGTGCCTTTTTCGGTGATGAGCGGCGCCATCACGATTTGCTCGAGGTTCATCGCGCCTCACCTTCTGATTGCTCCGCTTCGGCATCCTGGCGCGAAGTATCTGCCGCCAGACGCGTCTCGATCGCACGGGCGGTCGCCTCGGTCATCACTAATTCGTCGTAATTCAGCAAGTCGAAAACGTTGAGCCCGACGGCCGCGAGAATCTTGTGCGCCGCCAGGTTGCGCGCCGCACGGTAGAAAGCGTTGTCGGCTTCGCCAATCACGATCAGCGCGTGCTTCACTCCGAGCTTTTCCAGAAACGCTTTGGCGTTTTTGGTTTTGGCTTCGGCAAGCGCGAACGACTCGACGATAAAGACTTTGCCTTCACGCGCCCGATCCGACAGCGCAAGGCAGAGCGCGCGCCGCCACGCCTTCTTGGGCATTTTGTAAGAATAGTCGCGCGGGACGGGTCCGAAGATCGTGCCTCCGCTGCGCCATATGGGCGAACGAGTCGATCCTGCCCGTGCACGGCCGGTACCCTTCTGGCGCCACGGCTTGCGTCCGCCGCCCGAGATAAGCCCGCGCGTCTTGGTGGACGCGGTTCCCGAACGCCGCTTGGCCAGCTGCATCTGGACCGCTTCGTGAACCACCGAATTATCGCCCTCGCGGCCGAACACCGCGCCCGCGAATTCTACTTCGCCGGTGCGTTCCTGCGCAGCCGAGAAGAGCGGAAGTTTCACCGGATTGTGCTTTGCGCGCCGTTCAGCCATTAGCCGCCACCACGTTCACATTCGCGCGCCGGCGCGGACGCGCCGCATGCTCGACGATCACGACTGCGCCGTCGGGTCCGGGCAGCGCGCCGGTGATTACAATCGCGTTTTCCTCGGGCAGAATTTCGACCACTTCAAGGTTGAGCACGGTCGCGGTTTCGTTGCCGAGCTGCCCCGCCATCCGAAGTCCCTTGCGCACGCGCCCGGGGTAGGAACGGTTACCGATCGATCCGCCGTGGCGGAAGTATTCGTGGGTGCCGTGCGAACCTGGGAATCCGGAAAAATGATGCCGCCGGATAACACCCGCGTAGCCGCGTCCTTTGGATACGCCTTCGACGTCAACCTGGTCGCCGGGCTTGAACACCTCGCCTGCGACGATCGCCTGTCCGAGCTTGAGCTCGCCTTCGCCGCGGCGTTCGAACTCGACCGTGCGCACGCCCGGTGCGATATCGGCCGCCTTGAAATGGCCGCGCAGCGCGCTACTCACGCGGGAGAGCTTTTTCTTGCCCCAGGTCACCTGCACGGCTTCGTAGCCGTCAGTCGGCTTGGTCTTGAGCTGCGACACGGTGCACGGTCCGAGCTGGACGACGGTCACGGCGCGTACACGCCCCTGCGCGTCGGCCACCTGCGTCATCCCGAGTTTCTTTCCAATTAATCCGGTCAGCATCGCCGCTACTCGAGCTTGATCTCAACGTCCACGCCGGCGGCAAGGTCGAGCTTGCCGAGCGCGTCGATGGTTTGCTGGGTCGGTTCGAGCACGTCGAGCAGCCGCTTGTGAGTGCGGATCTCGAAATGTTCGCGCGACTTCTTGTCAACGTGCGGAGATCGGTTGACGGTGAAGCGCTCTATCCGGGTCGGCAGCGGGATGGGGCCGGCGACCCTTCCGCCGGTACGGCGGATGGTATCGACGATCTCGCGGACCGACTGATCGAGCAGGCGGTAATCGTACGCCTTAAGACGTATGCGTATCTTGTCGTTCATCCTGGAAACCGCGCCCGATTCTCAAGCGCTCAGTTGTATCCTCTGTAAATCCCGTAAACCTGTCGCCACGCGTAATTGATTCGCCGATCCCCGCTCGCGGGTAATCGCTACTTAAGTATTTTCGAGACCACACCCGCGCCGACGGTGCGGCCGCCCTCGCGGATAGCGAAGCGCAGTCCTTCGTCCATCGCGACCGGCGTGATCAGCTCGCCCAGAATCTTGATATTGTCGCCCGGCATCACCATCTCGGTGCCTTCGGGCAGCGTCAGCACTCCCGTGACGTCGGTGGTGCGGAAGTAGAACTGCGGGCGATAGCCGGTGAAGAACGGCGTATGCCTCCCGCCTTCGTCCTTGGTCAGGATATACGCCGAACCCTCGAACTGGGTATGCGGCGTAATCGATCCGGGCTTCGCGAGCACTTGTCCGCGCTCGATATCTTCGCGCTTGACGCCGCGCAGCAGCACGCCGATATTGTCGCCCGCCTGTCCTTCGTCGAGCAATTTGCGGAACATCTCGACCCCGGTCACGACCGTCTTGGTCGTGTCCTTGAAGCCGACGATCTCGATTTCTTCGCCGACCTTGACTTTGCCTTTCTCGACCCGGCCGGTGACAACGGTGCCGCGGCCCGAGATCGAGAACACGTCTTCAATCGGCATCAGGAACGGCTTTTCGGTCTCGCGCTTGGGCTGCGGAATATAGTTATCGATTGCGTCCATGAGATCGAGGATCGGCTTGCAGTTGGGGCAATCGTCTTTGCCGCATCCGCAATTGAGCGCCTTGATCGCGCTGCCGCGAATCACCGGAACGTCGTCGCCCGGATAGTTCTGTTTCTTCAGCAGATCGCGGACTTCGAGCTCGACCAGGTCGAGTAGTTCGGGGTCGTCGACCATGTCGACCTTGTTCATGAACACCACGATCGCGGGCACGCCGACCTGGTAGGCGAGCAGGATATGCTCGCGCGTCTGCGGCATCGGACCGTCGTTGGCGCCGACCACCAGGATCGCGCCGTCCATCTGGGCGGCGCCGGTGATCATGTTCTTGATATAGTCGGCGTGGCCCGGGCAATCGACGTGCGCGTAGTGGCGCTTGGTGGTTTCGTACTCGACGTGCGCGATTGCGATCGTGATACCGCGTTCACGCTCTTCGGGCGCCTTGTCGATCTGATCGAAGGCGGTGAACTGAGCAAGCTTCTTGGACGCCAGCACCTTGGTGATCGCCGCGGTCAGTGTGGTCTTGCCGTGATCGATATGGCCGATCGTGCCAACGTTCGCATGCGGCTTTGTGCGTTCGAATTTAGCCTTGCCCATCGTATTTCCTCCGGGTCCGTACCCTGGTCCTAGGCACGCGCGCGCGAAGGCTGATCGCCGTCGGCGTTACGCGCCATCAATTCCTGAAAAATATTCTGCGGTACCTGTTCGTACGCGCCGAACTGCATCGTGTAATTTGCGCGGCCCTGGGTAATCGAGCGCAGCCGCGTCGCGTAGCCGAACATGGTGGCCAGCGGCACTCGGGCCTCGATCACCTGCGCGCCCGCGCGGCTTTCCATGTCCAGAATCTTGCCGCGGCGCGAGTTCAGATCGCCGATCACTTCGCCCATGAACTCCTGCGGCGTCACCACCTCGACATCCATCACCGGCTCGAGCAGCACCGCCTCGGCCCGCTCGCACGCTTCCTTGAACGCGATCGAGCCTGCGATTTTGAACGCCAGCTCGGATGAGTCGACGTCGTGAGATTTGCCGTCGAGCAAGGTCGCGCGCAGATCGACCATCGGGTAGCCGGCCAGCACGCCGTTATCCATCGCTTCCTTGATCCCGTTCTCGATCGGCTTGATAAAATTGCGCGGAATCGCGTCACCCTTGGTGCCGTCGACGAATTCGAAGCCCGCGCCTTTTTCCATCGGCTCGATCCGCAATTCGACCACGCCGAACTGGCCGTGGCCTCCGGTCTGGCGCACAAATCGGCCCTCGGCCTCGGACGCCTTGCGAATCGTTTCGCGGTAGGCGACCTGCGGCTTGCCGACGTTGGCGTCGACCTTGAACTCGCGCAGCAGCCGATCGACGATAATCTCGAGATGCAACTCGCCCATCCCGGCAATCAGCGTTTGCGAGGTTTCCTTGTTCACCGACACGCGAAACGAAGGATCTTCTTTGGCGAGCTTCTGCAGCGCCTCGCCGAGTTTCTCCTGGTCCGCCTTGGTCTTGGGTTCGATTGCGATCTGGATAACCGGATCGGGAAACTCAATCGATTCGAGGATAATCGGCGCGGCCGGATCGCATAGCGTATCGCCGGTGTTGGTGTCGCGCAGTCCAATTGCGCAAATATCGCCGGCGAACACTTCCGAGATCGCTTCCTGTTTGTTCGCGTGCATCCGCACCAGGCGTCCGACCCGTTCGCGCTTGCCCCGGGTCGAGTTGAGCACGGACGAGCCGCTTTCGAGCTTGCCCGAGTAAACCCGGACGAAGGTCAGCGTGCCGATATAAGGATCGGTCATGATCTTGAACGCCAACGCGGAAAACGGTGCGTCGTCGCGCGCCCATCGCTCTTCCGGCTTGCCGTCGACGTCGCCCACAACCGGCGGCAAATCAAGCGGCGAAGGCAGATAGTCCACCACCGCGTCGAGCATCGGCTGCACGCCCTTGTTGCGAAACGCGGATCCGAGCAATACCGGCGTCACCGCCATCTTAAGCGTCGCGGCACGGATCGCGGCGCGGATCTGGTCCGGCGCCGGCACCTTGCCTTCGAGGTACAGCTCCATCAGATGCTCGTCGTGGTCGGCCAGCGTCTCGATCATCTTGTCGCGGTAGCCTGCCGCCTGTTCCTTAAGCTCGGCCGGAATTTCCTCGACCCGATAGTTCGCGCCGAGACGATCTTCGTCCCAGATAAGCGCGCGCTGCTCGACCAGGTCGATAACGCCGGCAAACTTGTCTTCGGCTCCCATCGGGAGCTGGAGCAGAAGTGGAATCACCTTCAACTTGTCGCGCATTTCCTGCACGACGCGTTCGAACTCGGCCCCGACGCGGTCCATCTTGTTGATAAACGCGATCCGCGGGACGCGATACTTGTCGGCTTGCCGCCATACGGTCTCCGACTGCGGCTCGACGCCGCCGACCGCGCAAAACACGGCGACCGCGCCGTCGAGGATGCGCAGGCTGCGCTCGACTTCGATCGTAAAATCGACGTGTCCGGGCGTGTCGATAATATTAAAATGATGCTCGCGCCAGAAGCAGGTGGTCGCCGCCGACGTGATCGTGATGCCGCGTTCCTGCTCTTGCACCATCCAGTCCATCGTCGCTGTGCCTTCATGCACCTCGCCGATCTTGTAGTTGATGCCGGTGTAGTACAGCACCCGTTCGGTAGTGGTGGTCTTGCCGGCATCGATGTGAGCCATGATGCCGATATTACGCACCCGTTCTATTGGCGTGGTACGAGCCATGAATAAGAACTCGACTGTTTACCAGCGATAATGGGCAAACGCCTTGTTGGCGTCGGCCATGCGGTGAGTGTCTTCGCGTTTCTTGACGCCGCCACCGCGGTTTTGCGCGGCCTCGAGGATTTCCGCAGCCAGCCGCTCGCGCATCGATTTCTCTCCACGCGCACGCGCCGCCGTCACCAGCCAACGCATCGCAAGCGAATTGCGCCTGACCGGACGAACCTCGACCGGGACCTGATAGTTCGCGCCGCCGACGCGCCGTGAGCGCACCTCGACGGAGGGGCGCACGTTATCGAGCGCCTTCTTGAACATCGCGAGCCCGTCTTCCTTCGAGCGTTCGGCAACCAGCTCGAGCGCTCCGTAAAGGATGCGCTCGGCGGTGGATTTCTTTCCGCGTTCCATCACCACGTTTACGAACTTCGCAACCGTGCGATCGTGAAACTTCGGGTCAGCCGCGATCTCGCGGACTTTAGCTTGTCCTTTGCGTGACATGGCAGTTACTTCGGCTTCTTCGATCCGTACTTCGAGCGGCTCTTGCGCCGTTCCTGCACACCGATCGAATCAAGGGTGCCGCGGATCACGTGATAGCGGACGCCGGGCAGATCGCGCACACGGCCGCCGCGGATCAGCACGACCGAGTGTTCCTGGAGATTGTGGCCCACCCCCGGAATATAAGTATTAACTTCGATCCCGTTGGACAGGCGCACGCGCGCAACTTTGCGCAAGGCCGAGTTCGGCTTCTTGGGTGTGGTGGTCTTCACTTGCGTGCATACGCCGCGTTTCTGGGGCGAGCCCTCGAGGGCGCGCGCTTTTACTTTGAAGCGCTTCTTGACGCGCGCTTGCCGGATCAACTGATTTATCGAGGGCACGTTAAATTCCGTTCGTCCGTTAACTTCTCATCCGTTAGTTCAATCGAATAACTTAAGCACGACTTCCGTATCGGCAACTCTGCGTCTTCTGTTTCCCGAGCGCGCGAATAATTCCGCGCGGCCTTTCGCTTTTGCGATGTCCCCCGGGTATCGGTCGAGGTGGAAACGCGTGAGTTCAAACAAACCCCCCAAGGGCGGGACAAGCCCTTGGGGGAACTACAAGTATGTACGCGCAGTCCGCTTGCGTGTCAATCTCCGCCCGGTGCCGCGGCCGCTTCCAGCTCGCTTTTCGCGCCTTCTTCGGTCTCAGCCACGCCTTCGACCTTGAGCTCCATCCGGTTGTACGAAGGCAAACCGGTACCGGCCGGGATCAGGCGCCCCATGATCACGTTTTCCTTGAGGCCCACCAGCCGATCGACCTTGCCGTTGATCGCGGCCTCGGTCAGCACCCGGGTGGTTTCCTGGAACGACGCCGCCGAGATGAAACTCTCAGTCGAGAGCGACGCCTTGGTGATTCCGAGCAGAAGCGGCTCGGCGATCGCCGGCTCTCCGCCCTTGTCGAGCACGCGAGCATTCTCTTCGTCGAAGCGCCATTTCTCGACCTGATCGCCGACCAGGAAGGTGGTGTCACCGACCTCCTTGATTCGGACGCGGCGCAGCATCTGGCGCACGATCACTTCGATATGCTTGTCGTTGATCCGAACACCCTGCAGGCGGTAGATTTCCTGGATTTCGTCCACCAGGTATTTGGCCAGCGCCTTTTCACCAAGAATGGTCAGGATGTCGTGCGGATTCGACGAGCCTTCCATCAGCGGCTCGCCCGCCTTCACCAGGTCGCCTTCATGCACTCCAATATGCTTGCCCTTGGCGATCAGGTATTCGCGCGGCTCTCCGACTTCGGGCGTGACCACGACCTTGCGCTTGCCCTTGGTGTCCTTGCCGAAGGAAACCTGTCCGTCGATTTCCGAGATGACCGCAAACTCCTTGGGCTTGCGCGCCTCGAACAGTTCGGCCACTCGCGGAAGACCACCGGTGATGTCCTTGGTTTTGGTAGTCTCGCGCGGCAGCTTGGCGATCACGTCGCCGGCCCGGACCTCGGTGCCTTCGGCGACGTTGATGTACGCGCCGACCGGCAGAAAGTAGCGTGCGTAGAGATTCGAGTCGGGAATCTTCGCAGTCTTGCCCGAGCCGTCCTTGACCGAGATGCGCGGGCGCACGTCGAGATCCTTGAACTCGACGATTACGTTTGATCGCGCACCGGTGCGTTCGTCGACGACTTCGTTCATCGTCTTGCCGTCGAGGATATCGCCGAACTTAACCACGCCATCGACTTCGGTGATGATCGGAGTGGTGTACGGGTCCCACTCGGCGATCATCTCGCCCGCTTTGACGTGGTCGCCGTCCTTCTTGTACAGCTTGGCGCCGTACACCAGCGGATAGCGTTCGCGTTCACGCTCGCGCACGTGGCCGTCTTCGCCCTTGATCTGCGCGGCGACAGTCACTTCTCCGTGCCGGGACATCACGATGTACTTGCCGTCGCGGCCTGCGCGCACGACCGCGTTGTGCAGCCGGATGACGCCTTCGGTGCGCGGCTCGAGCGTGGTCTGCTCGGCGCGCCGGCTCGCGGTTCCGCCGATATGGAACGTGCGCATCGTGAGCTGGGTTCCCGGCTCGCCGATCGATTGCGCCGCGATCGTGCCGATCGCCTCGCCCAGATTCACCAGATGCCCTCGCCCGAGGTCGCGTCCATAGCAACTCACGCACACGCCCTGGCGCGACTGGCAGGTCAGCACCGAACGAATCTTGATCTTCTCGATACCGGCATCCTCGATACGCCGGACTTTTTCCTCGTCGATCGTGTCGTTGGCGTTCACCACCACTTCGCCGGTGAACGGATCGGCCACGTCTTCGAGCGCGACGCGGCCCAGCACGCGGTCGCCGAGTCCTTCGATCACTTCGCCGCCTTCGACCAGCGGTCCCATGTCGATTCCGTCGAGCGTCCCGCAATCCTGCTCGGTGATAATCGAATCTTGCGCCACGTCGACCAGGCGCCGGGTCAGGTAGCCCGAGTTCGCGGTCTTGAGCGCGGTATCGGCAAGACCCTTGCGCGCGCCGTGGGTCGAGGTGAAGTACTCGCCGACGGTCAGCCCTTCGCGGAAGTTAGCCGTGATCGGAGTTTCGATAATTTCGCCCGACGGCTTGGCCATCAGGCCGCGCAGTCCGGCGAGCTGGCGAATCTGCTGTTCCGATCCACGTGCTCCGGAGTCGGCCATGATGAAGATCGGGTTGAATGAAGGGCCGGAAATTTCCTTGCCGTTCTTGTCCTTGCCGTACACTTCGGTCGAGAGGCCTTTGATAACCGAAGAGCCGATCTCGTCCTGTACCTCGGCCCAGATATCGACGACTTTGTTGTAGCGCTCGCCGTCGGTGATCACGCCGTTGTTGTACTGCTTCTGGATCTCTCCGACCTGCTTTTGCGCCTGGTCGAGCAGAGAAGCCTTTTGCGCCGGAATCACCATGTCTTTGATCGAAATCGAGATGCCGGCCTTGGTCGCGAATTCGAACCCGATATCTTTCAGCCGATCGGCAAAAATCACCGTCGATTTGTTGCCTGCGCGGCGATAGACGATATCGATCAGGTTTCCGAGTTCTTTTTTCTTGAGAGTCTTGTTGACCTCCGCGAACGGAACCTCGGGCGGCACGATCTCGTACAGCAGCACGCGACCGACCGTGGTCTCGATCCGCTCGTGCGTCGGGAGCGCGGGCGCAGGCGCCGCATGCTTCTCTTTCTTCTTGCGCACGGGGGCGTCGTGATCCACCGCCGGCTCGACCGGCGCCGCCGCCGGCATCCGGACCGTCACCTTCGCGTGCAGATCGATTTCGTCATGATCGTAAGCGATCCGCACTTCCGAAGTGCTCGAGAACGATTTTCCTTCACCGCGCGCGAGCGGACGCTCGCGCGTCATGTAGTAGAGTCCCAGCACCATGTCCTGCGTCGGCACAATGATCGGTTTGCCGGACGCCGGTGACAGGATGTTGTTGGTCGACATCATGAGCGCACGCGACTCGACCTGTGCCTCGATCGACAGCGGCACGTGCACTGCCATCTGGTCGCCGTCGAAGTCGGCGTTGTAGGCGACGCACACGAGAGGATGAAGCTGGATCGCCTTGCCCTCGATCAGCACCGGCTCGAACGCCTGGATACCAAGCCGATGCAGAGTCGGCGCGCGATTCAGCAACACCGGATGCTCGCGGATTACGTCGTCAAGGATATCCCAGACATCCTTGCCTTCTTTCTCGACCATCTTCTTGGCGCTCTTGATGGTCGTGACGTAGCCCTTTTCTTCGAGCTTGTTGTAGATGAACGGCTTGAACAGCTCGAGCGCCATCTTCTTGGGCAGCCCGCACTGATGCAGCCGCAGTTCGGGACCGACGACGATAACCGAGCGGCCCGAGTAATCGACGCGTTTGCCGAGCAGGTTCTGCCGGAAGCGTCCCGACTTGCCCTTGAGCATGTCGGAGAGCGATTTCAGCGGGCGCTTGCTCGGTCCGGTGATTGCGCGGCCGCGGCGTCCGTTGTCGAACAGCGCGTCGACGGCTTCCTGCAGCATCCGCTTTTCGTTGCGAATGATGATGTCAGGCGCGTTGAGCTCGATCAGGCGCTTCAGCCGGTTGTTGCGATTGATCACGCGCCGATAGAGGTCGTTTAGATCAGAAGTGGCGAAGCGTCCGCCGTCGAGCGGAACCAGCGGCCGCAGGTCGGGCGGAATGACCGGCAGGATCGTCAGGATCATCCATTCCGGCCGGTTACCCGACTCGCGAAACGCATTGATAACTTTCAGGCGCTTGGCAACTTTCTTGCGCCGCGCCTCGGAGTTGGTCGCTTTCATCTCGACCCGCAAATCCGTGGCGAGCTTGTCGAGCTGAAGCTGCGAGAGCAGCGAGCGAATCGCCTCTGCTCCCATGTCGGCCTTGAAGCCGTCGGCGTACTGCTCGCGCGCTTCGCGGTATTTGCGTTCAGTGAGCAGCTCTTTCTGGGTCAGCGGAGTCTCACCCGGGTCGGTGACTACGTAGCATTCGAAATAGAGCACCTTCTCGAGTTCCTTGAGCGTCATGTCGAGCAGAGTGCCGATTCGCGAGGGCAGCGAGCGCAGAAACCAGATGTGCGCAACCGGCGCGGCCAGATCGATATGGCCCATCCGCTCGCGCCGGACCTTGGACTGGATCACCTCGACGCCGCACTTTTCGCATACGACGCCGCGATGGCGCATGCGCTTGTACTTGCCGCAATTGCACTCGTAGTCCTTGGTCGGTCCGAAAATCTTGGCGCAGAAAAGCCCGTCGCGTTCCGGCTTGAAAGTGCGGTAGTTGATGGTTTCCGGCTTCTTCACCTCGCCGTGCGACCACGACCGGATCATTTCCGGCGACGCGATCGAGATCCGGATCGAGTTGAAGGCGAGCGGGTTCTTGGGTTTTTCAAATACCCCGAAGAGATCTTCCATCCTTCGTTACTCCTTATTGCGCCGGCTAGGCGCGCTCCGGTTCTTCAAGCAGCTCCATGTTGAGGCACAACGACTGGAGCTCCTTGACCATTACGTTGAATGATTCCGGCAGTCCCGGCTCGAGCGTGTTCTCGCCCTTGACGATCGCTTCGTACATCCGCGTGCGTCCCGCCACGTCGTCCGACTTGACGGTCAGCATCTCTTGCAGAGTGTACGCCGCACCGTAGGCTTCGAGCGCCCAGACTTCCATTTCTCCCAGGCGCTGTCCGCCGAACTGCGCCTTGCCGCCCAGCGGCTGCTGCGTGACCAGGCTGTATGGGCCCGTCGAGCGCGCGTGGATTTTGTCTTCGACCAGATGATGCAGCTTCATCATGTACATCACGCCGACCGTGACTGGCTGCTCGAACGGAAGCCCGGTGCGTCCATCGTAGAGCGTGGTCTGTCCGCTCTCAGGCAATCCTGCCCGCGCGAGCATCTGGAAAATTTCTTCTTCGCGCGCGCCGTCGAACACCGGCGAGGCGACGTGTACTCCCGCCGCGGCCTTGGCCGCGAACTTGTACACGTCGTTATCCGCCAGCTCGTCGATAAACACTCCCGTATCCTTGTCGGGATAGGCTTCCTTGATATGCTTTTTGAGCTGCGCGACCGTCGCGCTGGCGCGCAGATCGCGTTCGATCCGCCGCCCGAGCTCCAGCGCGGCCCATCCGAGATGAGTCTCGAGAATCTGGCCGACGTTCATGCGCGAAGGCACGCCGAGCGGATTGAGCACGATATCGACCGGAGTCCCGTCGGCCAGCGACGGCATGTCTTCTTCGGGCAGAATCCGCGAGAGCACGCCCTTGTTGCCGTGGCGTCCCGCCATCTTGTCACCGACTTGCAGGCGGCGCTTGATCGCGACGAAGACCTTGATCATCTTGATCACGCCGGGCGCCAGCTCGTCGCCAGCCTTGAGCCGCTCGACCTTCGAGCCGTAATGCTGCTGCACGGTCTCGACGTTCGAGTTCATCGCGGCGATCGCCTGCGCGGCTTCGGCCTGCGCGGTCTCGTTCTCGACCCGGACTTGACCCCATAGCGGGGGCGGCAGCTCTTCGAGTTGCTCGGCGCTGAGCGTGTCGCCCTTGGCCAGGAGCTGATGACGCTCTTCGGCGTCGTCGGACATCACGCGCGCGGCGAGCTTCTTGCCCACCAACGACTTCTTGAGCTTGCGGATCGTCTCTTGCCGGATGATGCGAATCTCTTCCTGCTCATCCTGTTTGAGACGTTCGGCTTCGAGCGTTTCGATCTCCTGGGTGCGATCGTCCTTGGCTACGCCGCGGCGCGAGAACACTCGTCCGTCGATAACCGTGCCTTCGACGCCCGGCGGTACGCGCAGGCTGGTGTCGCGCACCTCGCCGGCTTTTTCGCCGAAAATTGCGCGCAGCAGTTTCTCTTCGGGACTGAGCTGGGTCTCGCCCTTGGGCGTGATCTTTCCCACCAGGATATCGCCCGGACGCACTTCGGCGCCGATCCGGATAATTCCTGACGAATCGAGATCCTTGAGCGCCTCTTCGCCGACATTCGGGATATCGCGCGTGATTTCTTCCGGTCCGAGCTTGGTGTCGCGCGCAACGCATTCGAATTCCTCGATATGCACCGAGGTGAACAGGTCTTCCTTGACCACGCGCTCGGAAATCAGGATCGAGTCTTCGAAGTTGTAACCGCCCCAGGGCATGAACGCGACCAGCACATTGCGGCCGAGCGCCAACTCGCCCATATCGGTCGAAGGTCCGTCGGCCAGCACATCGCCGGCCTTGACGCGTTCCCCCTTAACCACGATCGGGCGCTGATTGATGCAAGTGTTCTGGTTGGAGCGCTGGTACTTGACCAGGTTGTAGATATCTACGCCGGCGTCGCGCAGATCCTTGCTCTGCTTGTCGGCGCGCACCACGATCCGTTCCGCGTCGACGCTTTCGACCACGCCGTCGCGCTTTCCGACTACGGTCACGCCCGAGTCGCGGCCCACGGTTCCTTCAAGCCCGGTGCCGACCAGCGGCGCGTCGGTTTTGAGCAGCGGAACCGCTTGGCGCTGCATGTTCGATCCCATCAGCGCGCGATTTGCGTCGTCGTTTTCGAGAAACGGAATCAGGGAAGCCGCCACCGACACGAGCTGATTGGGCGACACGTCCATGTACTGCACGTCTTCGGCGCGCACCACGGTGAACTCGCCGCTGACTCGCGCGGAAACGATGTCCTGGGTGAATTTGCCGTGCGCGTCGATCGGGGCGTTGGCCTGCGCGATCGTTTTTTCTTCCTCATCGAGCGCGGATAGATAGACGATCCGGTCGGTGACGCGGCTGTTCTCGACTTCGCGGTACGGAGTCTCGATAAAGCCGAAGTCGTTGACGCGCGCGTAGGTCGAGAGCGCCGCGATAAGCCCGATGTTCGGTCCTTCCGGCGTCTCGATCGGGCATACGCGCCCGTAATGGGTCGGATGCACGTCGCGAACCTCGAAGCCGGCGCGCTCGCGCGTCAGGCCTCCGGGTCCGAGCGCCGAAAGACGCCGCTTGTGCGCGATCTCCGAAAGCGGATTGGTCTGATCCATGAACTGCGAGAGCTGCGACGAGCCGAAAAATTCCTTGATCACGGCGCTGGCAGGCTTGTAGTTGACCAGCTCCTGCGGCATCAGGGTTTCGATGTCCTGCAGGCTCATCCGCTCTTTGATCGCGCGTTCCATCCGGACCAGTCCGATGCGGAACTGATTCTCGACCAGCTCTCCGACTGCGCGCACGCGCCGGTTGCCAAGATGATCGATATCGTCCACCTGGCCGTTGCCGTTCTTGAGCTCGACCAGGTAGCGGACGACTTCGAGGATGTCTTCCCGGCGCAGCGTGCCCTGCTCGAGCGGCATGTCGATCTTGAGCTTGTGATTGAGCTTTAGGCGTCCGACGCGCGACAGGTCGTAGCGCTCAGGATTGAAAAACAAATTATTGAAAAAAGTGGTCGCGGTTTCCTTGGTCGGCGGATCGCCCGGGCGCAGGCGCCGGTAGATTTCGATCACCGCTTCTTCGGGCGTGCCGAGCTTGTCCTGCGCAAGAGTCAGGCGCAGCGGTCCTCCGCCGGTCTGCTCGTCGGTGAACAATACTTCGATCTTTTTGATCCCTGCGACCTTGAGCTTCTCGACAATTTCTTCGGTCAGCTCCTCGTTGGTCTGGATAATAACTTCGCCGGTCGATGGATTTACCACGTCGTGGGCGCTGACCCGGCCGAAGACCTCATCGGGCGAGATCGGCACGTCGTTCATCTTCGCGCTTTCCATCGCGCGGACGATCGCCTTGTTGAACTTGCGCCCTTCGCGGGCCAGAACTTCGCCGCTCTTGGGATCCTTCACGTCGCGGCCGACCCGCTGTCCGATTAGATGATCGGGGATGAACTGTTTCGAGTAGCGCGTCGCCTCGAGCGTGAGAACGTCCTTCTGGTAGTAGTAGTTCAGCAGGTCCTCGGTGGTCATTCCGAGCGCGCGCAGCAGCACGGTCGCGGGAAACTTGCGCCGCCGATCGATCCGCACATAAAGAACGTCGCGCGGGTCGAATTCGAAATCGATCCAGCTTCCGCGGTACGGGATAATGCGCGCCGAGAACAACAGCTTGCCGCTGGTATGGGTGCGGCCCTTGTCGTGCTCGAAGAACACTCCGGGCGAGCGATGGAGCTGCGAGACGATGACGCGCTCGGTCCCGTTGACCATGAAAGTTCCGTTCGGCGTCATCAGCGGAATCTCGCCGAAATAAACTTCCTGCTCTTTGACGTTCTTGATCGAGCGGCGTCCGCTTTCGACGTCCCAGATGACGAGCTGAATCTTGACCTTCAGCGGCGCGGCGTAAGTCATGCCGCGCTGATGGCATTCCTCGACGTCGTACTTGGGTGTGCCAAGCTCGTAGCTGACGAACTCGAGCGACGCGGTCTCGTTGAAGTCCTTGATCGGAAACACGGACTTGAATACCGCCTGCAACCCGGCGTCGTCTTTACGATCCTCGACCGAAACTCCCGCCTGCAGGAATTCGTCGTAAGACCGCTTCTGGATTTCGATCAGATTCGGGATTTCGATAATCTTCTTGATTTTGCCAAATGAACGGCGCACACGAAGATTGCTCGTGACCTGCGACTGAGCCATTACCTACCCCGCCTTGCGTGCGCTGAAACTTCGCGCGCGCGGTGCAGCGCTAAAAGCCGTGGGCGCACGGGTATCCCCCGCGTCCACGGCAGCGTCGAATTGACCGGGAGAACACGCGACACCCAAGCCGCGCCGATAGCGCGCCCAAGCGGCGAATTTCCCATCCGGTAGTCGTCGTGCAAAAACTACGGCTCTCCTACTTGAGCTCCACAGAACCGCCGGCGTCGGTGATCTTCTTTTTCAGATCCTCGGCTTCGGCCTTGGTAACGCCTTCCTTGACCGGCTTGGGCGCGCCATCGACCAGGTCCTTGGCCTCCTTGAGGCCGAGTCCCGTGATTTCGCGCACGACCTTGATCACCTGGATCTTCTTGTCGCCCGACCCCGTGAGCATGACCGTGAACTCGTCCTTTTCCGCCGCAGGAGCGGCTGCGCCCGCAGCCGCCGGCGCCGCAGCCATCGCCATCGGGGCCGCGGCGGATACGCCGAGTTCGGTCTCGAGTTCCTTCACCAGAGCAGCCGCTTCGATCAGCGAAAGGTTCTTCAGGTAATCCTTCACCTGATCGCGGCTGAGTTGTGCTTCTGACATTTTCCGTTCTCTCCTTGAGTGAGTGGCGCGCGGGGACGGATGTGGGAGCGCCCCGAAAGCCTGATTTCTTGACTGAATTCTCTGCCGGCCATAAGTCCGGCGACTAAATCCCGAGCCTGTTATTCCTGTGCGGCCGCAGGCGCTTCCGGTGCCGCATCCGGTGCCTCAGGCGCTGCCGATGCGGCCGCTGGGGCCGCGTCGCCATTCTTTTTTCCGATCGCGTCTATCACCCGCGCCAGCATCGAGCCCGGCTCGCTTAACAGCCTGACCAGTTGAGTCGCGGGCGCATTAAGTAACCCGAGCAGCTGCGCCATCACGACTTCCTTGGGCGGCAGCGTCGCGAGCGTATTGATCTCTTCGGCCGTGAGCGTCTGCCCGGCCATCACGGCGCCGCGCAGCTTGAACTTGTCGCCCAGATCCTTGAAGCCGACTATCGTCTTGACCAGTTCGACCGGATCGCTCTCGGTCAGGATAAGTCCGACCGGCCCGCCGAGCTTTTCGCCCAGCGGCGCGTATGCGGTCCCTTCGATCGCGCGACGCACCAGAGAGTTCTTCGCGACCTTCATCTCACCGCGGACCGCGCGGATCTTGCGCCGCATCTCGGCGGTTTCGCCCGCGTTCAGTCCTTTATATTCCGAGACCAGCGCGATACTGGCGCTCCCAAAACGATCGCGCAGATCTTTGACTACCGAGGTCTTTTGTTCTTTTCTCATCGCCTGAATCCGAATCCCTTACAAATGAGCCGGAAGCTTAGGCCGCTGCCGCCTCGGTCTTTTGCGCCGACGCGATATCGACCCGCACTCCGGGCCCCATCGTGGACGACAGCGCGACACTTCTCACGTAGTTGCCCTTGGCGCTTGACGGCTTGGAGCGCACGATCGCGGACATCAGGGCGTGCACGTTGTCGAGCAGCTTCTGCTCGCCGAAACTGAGCTTGCCGATCCGCGCGTGCACGACGCCCGCCTTGTCCACCCGGTAATCGACCTTGCCCGCCTTGACCTCGGAGACCGCCTTACTGACGTCGAAGGTGACGGTGCCGACTTTGGGATTGGGCATCAGGCCGCGGGGTCCGAGAATTTTTCCGATTCGCCCGACCTGCGCCATCATGTCAGGGGTCGCGATAACGCGGTCGAAGTCGAGCCAATTCTCTTCCTGGATCTTCTTGATAATTTCGTCGCTGCCGACAAAGTCGGCTCCCGCTTCCCGCGCCTCGCGCTCTTTCTCGCCCTTGGCGATCACCAGAACGCGCGCGACTTTGCCGGTGCCGTGCGGGAGCACGACAGTACCGCGGACATTCTGATCGGCCTGGCGCGGATCGACGCCCAGGCGCACCGCGATCTCGACGGTCTCGTCGAACTTGGCGACTTTATGTCCGGCGACCATCTTGATCGCTTCTTCGAGCGGATAGCGGCGTTCCGGATCTATTTCCTTTGCCGCCGCCTGATATTTCTTTCCTGCCATCGCGAATAATCCCTTGTGATCCGCCCTAATTAAGTGGACGGACTCGTCAGTCGGTGACCTCGATACCCATCGAGCGCGCGGTTCCGGACACGGTATTGACCGCCGCCGCGAGATCGGCTGCGGTCAGATCCTTGAGCTTGGTCTTGGCGATTTCCTCGACCTGCGCCCGGGTGACTTTGCCGACCTTATTCTTGTTCGGCATCGGCGATCCTTTCTCGACCCCGGCCGCCTTGAGCAACAGGATCGAAGCGGGCGGACTTTTGGTTACGAAGGTGAACGAGCGATCGGCATAGACCGTGATGATCACCGGAATCACCAGCCCGGCCATCGCCTGGGTCTGCGCGTTGAACGCCTTGCAGAACTCCATGATATTGACACCGCGCTGTCCGAGCGCAGGTCCGACCGGAGGCGAGGGATTAGCCGCGCCCGCGGGAATCTGCAACTTTACTTGTCCGACTACTTTCTTTGCCACTTGGCTCTCACTGGATCGAAAATCAACCGCCGCTTAACTGATGCGGGTGCGTAGCATCCGCGCGCGCCGATTCGGCGTAGGTTGATGATGCTTCAGGATTTCTCTACCTGCACAAAGTCGAGTTCCACCGGGGTCGCGCGTCCGAAGATTGAGATCAGGACCCGCACCTTGCCCTTTTCGGGCTTCACTTCTTCGACGGTGCCGTTAAAGTCCTGGAAAGGTCCGTCAACCACCTTGATCGCTTCGCCGACTTCGAACAGAACCTTGGGTTTGGGCCTGAGCGCCCCTTCTTCCATCTGTTCCTTGATTCCGCGGGCTTCGGCCTCGGGCACTTCGGGCGGCTCGGTATTGTGGCCGACGAAGCCCGTGATCTTGGGCGTGTTCTTGATCACGTGCCAGGTTTCGTCGTCGAGCACCATATTTACAAAGATGTAGCCCGGAAAGAACTTGCGCGAGGCGATCTTGCGTTGACCGCCCTTGCCGAGCTCTTGCACCCGCTCGACCGGGACCAGCACTTCACCGATCCGGTCTTCCAGGTGCATCGAACGCACGCGTTCCTCGAGCGCCTTTTTGGCCTTCTGCTCGTAGCCCGAGTACGTGTGCACGACGTACCACTTCATCTTCGAGTCGGGGCTAGCTGCTTTGGCGCTGTCAGTCTGAGGTTCAGTCATCGGTGCCTTACGAAGTGGCGTGGCTTAAATCGGTTGAGGTCGCGAGCCAGCCGAATAAACTCGGCCGCGTCTGCTAATCAAAGAAGCGTCCTCATTTCAGAAGCGCCCGCACGATACGGGTCGCGCCCGCATCAACCAGCCCCAGCCACAGCGCCATCACGAAGGTCAGCGCGATAACCACAATCGTCGCCTGCATGGTTTCTTTTGGCGACGGGTAATGGACCTTCGCGAGTTCGTTCCATGATTCCTGAACGAAACTAACGCCCTGGTTGAGGTAACTTTTTAGGCTATCCATTTTTGCATCACCATACAAGAGCCGCGGCGGCCGCGGATGATTTGGCGGGCCAGGCAGGGGTCGAACCTGCAACCCTCGGATTTGGAGTCCGATGCTCTGCCAATTAGAGCTACTGACCCGCGATTCACGCGTCCGCGCTTGCCCGGGTTAGCTGACCTTGTGCTCGCGGTGCAGCGTATGGGTCCGGCAGCTCGGACAAAACTTTTTGATCGAAAACTTGTCAGTATGCGTTTTGCGGTTCTTGGTGGTCGTATAGTTGCGCCGCTTGCATCCGTCACATGCCAGCCCGATTATTTCCCTTACTGCCGCCATTTTAAGATCCTCACGCGCGATCCGTGAAATTCGACCAATTTTATTTTGGAGCCCACGACGGGAATCGAACCCGTGACCTCTTCCTTACCAAGGAAGTGCTCTACCGGCTGAGCTACATGGGCCCAGTTCTGCAACCTCACCCAAGCGCTTCCCGCGCAAGCGTCACGCGCAGGGTTGGACTGGAGCGGGAAACGGGACTCGAACCCGCGACCCCGAGCTTGGAAGGCTCGCGCTCTACCAACTGAGCTATTCCCGCTCTCCGGGCGCCATTGCCAAGTATATCTGGTGGAGAGGGGAGGATTCGAACCTCCGAAGGCATAAGCCGGCAGATTTACAGTCTGCTCCCTTTGGCCACTCGGGAACCTCTCCGCTAGGCCTTCCTTCCGTGCCAAGCCGATGGCGAGAATCGAACTCGCAACCTACTGATTACAAATCAGTTGCTCTACCGTTGAGCTACATCGGCAAACCGACGTTAAGGAGGGAAACTTATTAGGACGGTTCCAAAGAGTCAAGCTCAGCCCGGCTGAGTCCGGATAAAGGCGCACTCCCTGCACCCTTGCCCGCGACTGCTCTCGCCCGCCTGCCTCCTGAACCCGCCAACCGACCGATCTCCGGCCGCGCATCAGCCGGTTCGAAGATGGGACACTGGCGTGTCATCTGGAACCACCCCGGAACCACCTGCTTATAGGACGAGATCGTCTGGCCCGGGCGCCGCCGCACGCAATTCCGTGCCACTGCGGTCTTGAAGCCTCCAACGTTCCGCAAAACATGCGCCGCCGATGGCATCGCGATTGCTCCCCGATGCTTGGAGCTCCCCGGTTGCGCCGCAATGCTCTGGCTCGCATTCCTGTGGCGTTCGCTCCGCTGTATGAAGAATCACTCGACCACTCCCAAGCACCTCGACGCCGCTACACAACCCGCGACGCCGCGCGCGGCCGACGACGACAAGTTCCGGCGCATCTTCCACTACAGCACCGACGCGATGTCGATCACGCGAATCGAGACCGGACGCTATGTCGAGGTAAACGACGAATTCGTCCGGATGAGCGGATATTCGCGCGAGCAGGTCATCGGACGCACCCCGGAGGAACTCGGTTTCTGGCGCACTTCAGCAGAGAGTGACGAATTCGCCGCTCGGCTTCTGCGCTCCGGTGTGGTGCGTAACCACGAAACCACCGTTGTAGTCAAAGGCGGACGCCGTCTGACGATTCTCATCTCCGCGGTCTTTATGGAAGTTGACGGCGAGCAATGCTCGCTTGGCATCAGCCACGACATCAGCGACCTCAAACGAACCCAGGCTCAACTCCACTATGCAGACGGCCGCTTGCAGGATGTCCTGACCAACGCGCCGGTCACGATGACGGTCATGGACACCGAAATGACAATTACGCTCTCGAAGGGTGCCGGACTGACCGCGCTGGGAATGGCGCAGAACGAAATGGTCGGACGCTCGATTTACGACATCGTGTTGCCGGAAAGCTCGTCCGCCGGACACGCGCGCGAGGCGCTCGCCGGCAAGTCGCAGACCGCGATTGAGCATCACGCCGGACACGTGTTCGAGGTCTGGTACTCCCCAACGCGCGACGCGCAGCAACGCATCGTCGGCGCGATGTCTATCGCAACCGATATCACCGAACGGGTGCTGGCCGAGCAGGAGCTGCGGCGCAAGGAAGAGTACTACCGTTCGCTGATCGAGATCTCGGCCGACACGGTGCTCGCGATCGACGCGACCTCCACGATCCGGTTCGTTGGCGGCGACGGGCCGCGCACGCTCGGATATTCGTCCGCCCAGATTGTCGGTCACAGCGCGCTCGACTTTGTTCATCGCGACAATGCTGCCGGACAGGCCATAAATATACAGACGGCGTTCCAAAATCCCGGCAAGTCGATTCGTTCCGAAGCGCGGATCATCGTCCCCGACGGCAGTTGGATTCCGGTCGAATTCATGGCCCGCGTCTCGGCCGGTCCGGACGGAAATCCGATCCTGGTCGCGACGATGCGCAATATCGCCGAACGCAAGCGCGCGCAGGAAGAGCTCAGCCGGCGCGACGAATTTCTTCGCACCGTTATCGATGCGTCTTCCGATCTGATCGTTGCGGTCGATCGCGCCGGTGTTCTGGTGTTCGTTGGCGGGCAAGGGTTGCACGACATCGGCCGCCACTCCGCGGACCTGCTGGGCCGCTGCGCCTTCGAACTCGAGCATCCCGACGATATCGCCGAGCAGAAGCGGCTGGTCGGATGGTCCTTCGACAACCCGGGCGAGATAATCCGCACCCAGGTGCGGCTGCTTGGAGTCTCCGGCGACTGGATTCCGTTTGATTTCGCCGGACGCGTGATCACCGGCGCCGACGGTGCGCCGCTGCTGGTCACCACCGGACGCAACTTTACCGAACGCAAGCGTATTGAGTCCGAACTCGCCGCCGCGCGCGACGCCGCGCTGGCTGCCTCGCGCGCGAAGTCGGAATTTGTCTCGAGCATGTCGCACGAGATCCGCACCCCGATGAACGCGATCCTGGGGATGGCGGATCTGCTGTGGGATTCCGAGCTCAGCCCCGACCAGCGCCGCTACCTCGCCACTGTGGTCTCGAGCGGCAACGCGCTGCTCGAGCTGATAAACGGCGTGCTCGACTTCGCCAAGGTCGAAAGCGGACGGATGAGCCTCGAGCACGCGAGATTCGATCTGGCCGATCTGGTCGCGGGCGTGGGCGAGATGTTTTCCGTGCGCGCTGTCGAAAAGCATCTTCAACTCGTGGTCCGGATGGATCCCGCGGTTGCCCCGATCGTTGAGGGCGACGCGCTGCGCCTGCGCCAAATCCTGATCAACCTGGTCGGCAACGCGATCAAATTCACCGAACAGGGCGCGATCACGATCAGTGTCGCTCCCGCCGCCGATTCGGCGGCCGACGGCTCCGCGATGCTCGAATTCGCGGTGGCAGATACCGGTATCGGCCTGACCGCCCGCGAACTCGCCAATGTCTTCTCACCCTTCACGCAGGCCGATTCCTCGACCACGCGCAAATACGGCGGCAGCGGTCTCGGGCTCGCCATCGTCGATCGGTTGGCAAAGCTGATGGGCGGGCGGGTGTGGGTCGAGAGCACGCCCGGCGCAGGCAGCAGGTTCCATTTCACCGCGCACCTGGAACCAGTGGACGCGCCAAGTTCCGAACCACCAGCGCTGGTTGCTCCACCATCCACACGCATCATGGATCGTCCGCTTAAGATTCTGCTGGCCGACGACTCGGCGGATAACCGGATGCTGGTCGAGGCCTACCTCAAGAAGACCCCCTATAGTCTCGAGATGGCCGAAAACGGCAAGGTCGCATACGACAAATTCGTCGCCGGACAACCCGACCTGATCCTGATGGATATCCAGATGCCGGTGCTCGACGGCTATGGCGCGACGCGGATGATCCGACGCTTCGAGGCTCAAACCGGCCGCGCGCACACGCCGGTTATCGCGCTCAGCGCATCGGCCCTGGATGAGTCAATTCATCGCTCGCTCGAAGCCGGATGCGATCTGCACGTCAGCAAGCCGGTCAAGCGCGCAACTTTGCTGGATGCGATCGCATCCGCGGTCGAGGCTGCCTCAGCGAGCACGTAAACTTGCCGCCGTCGCAATCCGCCGGCGCGCGATCTCGAACAGCGCGACCGCCGCCGCTACCGAGACGTTGAGCGAATCGACCCGCCCGCGCATCGGGATGGCCGCCACGTAGTCGGCGGTTTTCTTCACGATCTCGCGCACCCCGGCGCCTTCGGAGCCAACCACGATCGCGAGCTTGCGCGTCGTGTCGAGCTCATAGATCGACGTTGTCCCGCCGGGTGCGAGCGCAACTACCCAGTAGCCCGCCTGCTTCATCTGCTCGAGCGCGCGCGCGACATTGCCGCATCGTGCGATCTTCAAATGCACCCACGCGCCCGCCGACGACTTGATCGCCGCGGGCGTCACCCCTGCCGTTCGGTCGCGCGCCAGAATCACCGCCGGTACGCCCGCGCCCTCCGCCGACCGCATCAGCGCGCCCAGATTGCGCGGGTCGGTGACTCCATCAACCAGGATTAGTGGATCGTAGCCCGCGGCGATTACCGCATCGAAGGCGGCGTACGCATATTCGCGGACCTCTGCGATTATCCCTTGATGACGCGCCTCGCGCCCCGCCATCCGGGCCAGAGCCTCTTCCTCGGTACTCGCGACGCGTCCTCCTGCCGCGCGCACGCGCTCGATTTCGGCACCGAAGCGGCGCTCGTCGCCGGCGCGGACGTGCAGCACCCGAACGGCGTTAGGAGCGGCCGCGACCAGCTCGAGCACCGGCTCGGCGCCGAAGACGATATCGTGATCGCTTCCGGAGCGGCCGTCGCGCCGCTCGGGTATCGCGCGTTCATCGCGACGCTCTGGAATCTGGCTACGCTCGCGAGTATCGCGCGGATCGCGCGGCACCACATTCGTCGTGCGCGAGTCGCGGCGCTCGAAGCGCTTGCCGTGAGGGTAGGTTTTCTTCATCGGCGCCGATGTTATCAGACCGCTGCTGTTTGTGCCTGTCGGAGGCGGGAAACGGTTTCAATCGCGCGCGGCAACCTTTAGACTCGCAGGACTCGATCTGAATGATCCCCGCACGAATCGGGCGGCTCTATTGAAGCTCGCGTTTCCAAGAATAACGATTATCGACCGCTACGTTGCGCTCGAGGTCCTCTTGCCGTTCGGCATGGGCGTGGGCCTGCTCACCTTTACCCTGGTGACGGGCAGGATGCTCAAGCTGACCGAGATGGTGGTGAATCACGGCGTCAGCCTGGGCGAAGTTCTCGGGCTTATTGCCTACATCATGCCGGCGTTCCTCGAATTGACGCTCGGGATGGCGGTGCTGCTCGGCGTTCTGCTCGGCTTCGGGCGGATGTCGAACGACCAGGAGATGACGGCGGCGCGCGCCAGCGGAATCAGTCTGTATCGGCTGGCGGTGCCGGTGATGGTGGTTGCGTTTGTGGTGTACCTGGTGGCGTCGTGGTTTGCGTTTTCGGTGCGCCCGTGGGCCGACTCGCGCCTGCAGGATCAGCTCTACTACCTGACCCGGACCAAGGCGGCGGCCGGGCTGCGCGAAAAAGTCTTCAATGACGATCTGCCTCGGATCATGATCTACGTTGACAAAATCTCCGATGAAGACGGCAGCCTGCACGGCGTGCTGATCGCCGACTCGCGCGATCCCAAGCAGCAGAACACGATTATCGCGACTCACGGCCTGGTGCTTCCGGACGAAAAGACCGGCGGCACCACGCTCAGGTTATTCGACGGATCCCTGTTTGGCTCCGAGGCCGCGAGCGATCAAAGCCACGTGACGAGCTTTCGCGTTTACGATTTGACTATTCGCCCCAAGGAGGGCGGCGCAGCCTCACTCGATCGCGACGCCGACGAGCTCTCATATGGCGCGCTCTTGCAGCGAATCGACGCGGCGCGCGCGCGCGGCAAGCCCGACCACGAAGCCGAAACCGAGCTCGCCGCGAAATACATGGTTCCGTTCGCTACCATGCTGTTCGCGCTGTTGGGCATTTCACTGGGGCTCAAGCCCGCACGCGGAGGACATTCGGAGCGCTTCGGCGTCGCGGTGGCGCTGTTCTTTCTGTACTACTCGATCATGCGCGTGGGGCGGACGCTGGCTGAACGCGGCTCGCTCAACGCTTACATCGCGATGAGCATACCCGACCTGGTTTTCCTGGTGCTGGCGGTATGGCTGTTCGTCCGCGCCGCGCAGGACAAGGGCAACCAGGGTCGCGGCCCCGGCGACTTCCTGTGGGAATTCGTCGAACGCTACGAGAAAAACAGGCAGGCCGCATGACGCTGCGCCCGCGCCTTTCGCCGGTGATGGACCGCTTCCTGGCGGGCCAGTTCTTCGGTCCGTTCCTGGTCTGCGTCGCGGCGTTCACCGCCGCCTATCTGCTCGGCGACATGTTCGACCGGGTCAACGATCTGATCAAATATGGCGGTCTCGGACTTATCGGGCTCGAATATTTCGCGCTCAAGATTCCTCTGATCATTTCGCAGATAACCCCGGTCGCGTGCCTTGCCGGCGTGCTGCTCGGATTCGCGATCCTGAACCGCTCGGGCGAGGTGCTTGCCTGCCAGCAACTCGGCATCAGCCGGCTCGAGATGGCGATTCCGGTGCTGTTCGTGGCCGTTCTGATCTCGATCTTCAATTTCGCGCTCAGCGAGACGCTGGTTCCAGCCGCAACCCGCGAAGCGACCTACCTCTACCACGTCGAGCTCAAGAAGCGGCAGCTCGAAGGCGTGTTCGCCGACCGGCGCATCTGGGTGCGCCTGGGCAACGGCTTCGCCTCCGCCGACGCCTACGACAAGAAGAAGCGAATGCTCAGCGGTGTCACCGTTTACCGCGTCAACAAGGACTTCGAGGTGAGCGGTATCGTCCACGCGCGCAGCGCCGTATGGAAAGACAATCGATGGGTCCCGTCCGACATCAGCACCTACGCGGTCGGCGAGAACGGGACCGTTACCTCTTCCGACACCGACAAGCTTCACGTCGGACTCAAGCCCGCCGACTTTGAAATCCTACGTCTTGACCCAGAGGAGTTCAGCCTGTGGGAGCTCAATGACTATATCGCGAGCCTCAAGCAGAAGGGGCTGGACCCGGGCGGTTATATAGTCGATCGCGATTTGAAATACGCAATGCCGATCTCGTGCTTGATCATGGTCGCGCTCGGGATGGCGCTGTCGCTCGACCCTCTGCCGCGCAATCTGAGCCTCGGGCGCAGCTTCGGCCTCGCAATCGCGATCGGCTTCGGCTATTGGCTCGCCTTCGGCATTACCTCGTCGCTCGGGCGCTCGGGCCTGATGCCGGCGTGGGTAGCGGCATGGCTGCCGAACACGACCTTCGCGCTGATCGCGTTTTCGATCTTCCTGTTCGGCGAAGAGCATTAAGCGAAGGTTCGCGCCGCTTGTCAGCGATTCGCGCGCGCGCATACGATCGTCGCGTGGCCGTGCTCGATGCGATCATTCTGCCGTCGATTACGCCGCTGGAACTTGCGGGGCTCGAACTCTGTCTGCTCGACGCGGGCGCTTCGAATCAAACTGCGCCAACCCTGATCATCTATGCCTCGCCGGGGCGGGCAGTCTCGCTCGGGCGCTATCATCTGTATGCAGGCGAGCCAGAGCGTGAAGGCGTCGACGCGATACGGCGGCTCACGGGCGGCCGCGCGGTCGGTGCCGGCGACGGATGGATCTCCGTCGCACTCGTACTGCCGCATATCGGCGCGATGCTGCCCGAGCGCGACGCCGTGCTCAAACCCGACCAAGTGATGAATCGCTATGTACGTGGATTGCTAGCCGCCTTTCGCGTGCTCGGCGCGGATTGTTTCTACCCCGGACGCGACGCGATAACCTTTGAGCATCGCGAGTTTGCGGGCTGCTGGTTCGAGCTCGCCGCCAGCGGCGCGATGCTGTTCGAGGCGACAATCGCGGTGAATCGCGGGATGGAAGAACTGGTACACGATCTCGATCAGCTCGATCCGGAAGGCGGCGTGAACTGTCCGATGTACGGCCCCGAGAACGCAACCAAGCTGGTGCGTATTCTCGGCCGCGATATCGGATTCGCGGAAGTCGCGGGCGCGATCGCGGCCGGCTACGGCGCGCTTGCGGGCTCGATCCGCGAGCGCGCGCTCGAACCTGAAGAGCGTGCGCAAGTCGAGCACCGCGCCGCCAGGCTTGCCGCATCGCGATGGCTTCGCCTCTGTGCCGGGCCGCAATCGTTCAATCGCGGCAATCGGATCGTGTCTCAGCTCGGAGCGGTCGAAGCGAGGCTTGAAGTCGCGGATAATTTCACGATCGAACGGGTGATGCTGACCGGCGACTTTATCGCAAACTCGCCGGGTATCGCCGAGCTCGAGCGCGAACTCGCCGGCACGACGCTCGATCTCGCGTCGGTCACGCGCGCGGTGATGAACACCTACGGCGACGGGCGCAATTTCATTCTGGGCCTCGGCGATCTCGAAAATCTCATCCGGCTCATCGCGGAGGCCGCGTGAGTATCGCAACCGGGG
>JBAPSR010000457.1:0-2219 GCA_049281755.1 Binataceae bacterium (SeqCode) | reverse complement strand
TGGTCGGCGTGCAGATCGCGATGGTAGGAGTCGGCGCCGATCGCGAAGCGACGATCGTGGTGAAAAATCCGTTCACAGCGTAATCGCAAAGAACATTGGTGACGCGACCCTCGGGTCGCACATCTCCGACGGGCGGCGCGCCACTGACACACCGCTCGCCCCACCAATGTCTGTCAGCTAGGGCAGATCGAACAGCAGCACTTCCGATTGCTCGGATGCCGTGAGCTTTAGCGCGGACTCATTTTCGATCGCCGCGCCGTCGCCCGCCTCGAGCGCCACGTCATTTGCTTTGATCGCGCCGCGCGCGACGTGGAGCCAACCCTTGCGCTTGCCGTCGAGCGGATGCTCGATCGATTCGCCTGCGCTCAGAACTCCGTCGTAGAGCCGCGCGTCCTGATGAATCGTGACCGATCCGTCCGCGCCGTCGGGCGACGCGATGAGGCGCATCATGCCGCGGCGCTCGGCTTCGGCGAAGTTGCGCTGCTCGTAGCCGGGAGCAAGACCGCGTCGATCAGGAAGCAGCCACATCTGCAGAAGATGAACCGGCTCGGTCTTCGAGGCGTTGAATTCGCTGTGCGTGACTCCCGTTCCCGCCGTCATCCGCTGCGCGTCGCCGGGCCGGATAACGGAGCCGTTGCCCATGCTGTCGCGATGCTCGAGTGCGCCGGAAAGCACCCAGGTCACGATCTCCATATTGTTGTGCGGATGAGTTGGAAAGCCGCCGCGCGCCGCCACGATGTCATCGTTGATCACGCGCAGCGCGGAAAATCCCATCGCGGCAGGATCGTAATAGTCACCGAATGAAAACGTGTGATGGCTATCGAGCCAATCGAGCTGCACATGTCCACGGCGATCGGCCTTTCGGACGGTTAGCATCGCGTGCGCCCTACCCCGCGCATACTGCCGCGAGGCTCGAGATCGCCGTCCCGCGCCGGGCCTGGCGCATGTCGTTGCGATCGAAACCGTTGGTGCAGTATCCGATCGAGATTCCCGTCGCCGGATCGGCCCATCCGATTTGGCCGCCCGCGCCGCCGTGTCCGAACGCGAGCGCGGAGTTGGTCCTGCCAAAGCCGCGATAGTTCGCGCGTCCGTCGCCGCCCGCGATCACCACTCCGAGCGCGCGATTTACCGGCACACCGAAGATGGGATCTTTGTAGTCGCCCGAACGCACGCGCAACGCGTCCTTCAGCGCTTCCGGCTTCCAGATCGGCGCGCCCTTGGTATCGCGATTGTGCAGCAGTCCCTGGTAGAAGAGCGCAAGATCGCCCGCCGTCATGATTCCGCCGCCGCCCGGCACGCCGGCTTCGCGCACATTGGCGCGATTGAACCCGAGGATTGCCTCCTCGGTGACTTCGGTCTCCGGCATTTCCGGCAGCCCGAGCTTTTTGCGCTCGGCTTCAGTCATCGCTTCGCCGACGTAGCAAAGTTCCGCGACCCGGTTGTGCGACTCGCGCGGCAGCCCTACGCGCATCTCAGGTATTCCGAGCGGCAGCGCGATCCGCTCGCGCACGAATTCGCGGAAGTCCTTGCCTGTGCGCCGCTCGATGATCTCGGCTATCACCCAGAAGCCGGAAGTCGGATGATATTCGAACTTGCTGCCGACCGGCCATTCGAGCCGCCACTTGGCGAAACGCTCGACGCGCTTCTTGCGATCGAGCCATTCGTCCTGCGGATACGGTGCGTTCGGAAAGCCGCCGACGTGGAGCAGCACCTGCTCGACGGTGATCGCTTCTTTGCCGTTGCTCGCGAACTCGGGGATGATCGCCGAGACGCGCTCTGCGGGGTTGAGCTTGCCCTCGCCGATGAGAATCCATGCGGCGGCCGACATGATCGCCTTGGTGCAGGAGAAGATGGTGTAGAGCGTATCGTTGGTAGCGGGCTTGTCCGCTCCGCCCTGAACCGCGTGCCCATAGGTGCGCATCGCGCCGATCTTTCCATTGCGTGCGATCGCGATCTGTACGGAGGGCAGCAGCCCCTCTTTTATTTCGCGCTGCGCGCGCTCGAACAGGGCATCGACTTTCGCGTTATCGAGTCCCGCGTCGCGCGGGCTATCGGCAATCAGATTCTTGGACGGCATCGGCGGCATCTCCCATAGGCGGATTTACGCCGATCAATAACACATTCGCGGTCTCGCGCGTGAGCGCGCGGAGACCTTACGCCACGCGGCGCATCAGCTCGAGGATGTCGTAGCCCGTGATGTCGCGGCTCTTGGCGGACCA
>JBAPSR010000456.1:0-3409 GCA_049281755.1 Binataceae bacterium (SeqCode) | reverse complement strand
CCGGTAGCCGCCTCTACGAAGACTGATGCGGTTGTCATTGCCGCGCCCTTCGGCAGGCTCAGGGCAGGCTCCGGCTGCCGCGCGAGAGCCTGTCTTGAGCAAGGCCGAAGGAAATCCCGATCGAAGGGCCGCTCCATGAGAGGTTGGCGTCGAGCATGGACGCCTCGGGATTTCTCGCGCAGCGCTCGAAATGACGGTCGGGGGGCCTGGCAGAGATTACGATACTCGTTGGCTCCGCCGACTTTCATGGCAGGATGACGGACAAGAACCTGCCGTTTATCGACACCCTCATCGCGGTCCGGAGATGACACTCGCAGTCAACCGATCTGGTCCCCCTTCCTGTGCGGGAAGGGGTTCGGGGTTAGTCGATCGAGCCTGCGGTTGCGTCCGAGCTATCTCCGGAATTTGGTTGAGCTGCGTTTTCTGCCGCGCGCTGAAAAATGACCCCCTCAAGGAACCAGGATGGCGCTCGCGGAGCAGTTTCGGTTTTAGAGCTCAGCCAACCTCCGCGCCGTCATTTCGAGCCAGGGTTGGCGATCGCGACGATTCCAGCAGGCCGCCTCGCGTCAGCACGTCCGGCGAGAAATCCCGAGGCGACCAAGCTCCGAGCCAACACCACCAGCAGCGGACCTCCACTCGGGATTTCTCGCGCAGCGCTCGAAATGACGATTTGTAGGATCGCCGATGATGCCGGAAGCTCGTCACCTCTTCTAATCCTACCGGTGTCAGACAACGGGGAGGAATCGGGAAAGAAGAGGGCACGCGGGGTTGCCGCGTGCCCTCAAATGTCGCGAACCTTGCGGCGCGTTACAGGCCGAGGCGCTTCATCAGGCGATAGAGGGTCGTGCGATCGACTCCGAGTGCGGCTGCAGCCTCGACGCGATTGCCGTTGACCGCGGCCAGGGCGGTTTTGATCCGCTCGCCCGCGGCGCGATCGAGGCAATCCTGGAGCGTGCCGGTCTCGGCGTGGGAGAGCGACTCGGCCGACGCCTGCGCGGTGGATGCGCCGCTGGCGGCGTCCATACTTGGAGCCGCGGCAGGCGTCGCGCTGCCAATATCCTTCCCAAGATCTTTGCCGAGTTCCTTTCCAAGCTCCTCGAGCGACGAACCCATCGGAAATTCGTCGAGCGCGAACGCCTCGGGCTCGAGCACTTCGGCTCCGCTCATCACGACCGCACGCTCGATCACGTTCTCGAGCTCGCGGACGTTGCCGGGCCACGGGTACGCGGCAAGAGTCGCCGCCGCATCGGGCGACAGCGTGATCGGGCGGCCGGCGTCGGCCGAATGGCGAATCAAGAAGTGATTCGCGAGCGCCAGGATATCCTCGCGGCGCTCGCGCAGCGGCGCGATAATCAACGGAATAACGTTCAGGCGGAAGTACAGGTCGGCGCGGAAGCCGCCTGATTCGACTTCGCGGCGCAGAACGCGGTTGGTCGCCGCGACGATTCGGACATCGACCTTGCGCGGCTTAGACGCTCCAACCCGCATCACCTCGCCGTCTTCGAGCACGCGCAGCAGCTTGGCCTGAAAATCGGGGCCGGCCTCGCCAATTTCGTCGAGGAACAAGGTGCCGCCCGACGCGCGCTCGAAGCATCCCGCGCGATCGCGGATCGCGCCGGTGAAGGAGCCTTTCTCGTGGCCGAACAGCTCGCTTTCGACGACCCCATCGGCGAACGCCTTGCAGTTCACCGCGACGAACGGCCCCTCGGCCCGGCCGCTCCAGAAATGCAGCATCCGCGCGACCAGCTCTTTGCCGGTGCCGGTTTCGCCCTGGATGAGGCTGGTCGCGTGCGAGGGCGCCACGCGGCGGATGGTGGCGACGAGCGCGCGGCTCTGGCGGCTTTCGGCGATAAACTCGGCCGTGGTTGCGGCGACTTCGAGCTGGTCGCGCAGGCGCTTGTTTTCGCGCTGGAGCGAGCTCATCTCGACCGCGCGCGCGATGACCGAATTCAGCTCGTCGCCATTGAAGGGCTTGGCGACCGAATCGAATGCTCCCGCACGCAGCGCTTCGGCGGTCGAGTCGGTACTTGGAGTTGAGGCCGATACGACTACAGCTACATCCGGCCGCTTGGCTTGAACGTTCCTCAGCAGTTCCATCCCATCCACCCCCGGCATCGTCAGGTCAGTAAGAATTACATCGGCTCCGTGTAGCTCGAGCGCTATCATCGCAGCCTCGACGGTCGGACAGGTCTCGCATTCATACCCCGCCTTGCGAAGGAGACCTGCAGCCATCCTCGCGAGGCTAAGCTCGTCATCGACGATCAGAACGCGTGCTTTGTACTCACTGTTGCGTTCTTGCACGTTGACAGCTTCCATCTTCCGACGCCCGTGAGGGACAAAACGGGCGGAGGCGTATTGTGTTACCGGTCGGGGGCATAGTCAATACGGGGCGTTCGGTGCACACCAAACCCAAAAACCCGGGTGATGCAGATTCGCAGCATAAGGGAAATCAGCAAGAGTCGTGCTAAACACCTGAAAACATTTGTTAATTTATTACATTGCCGGCCTTGCACAATATCGCATAGCTACGAAGATTGCTGCGCTGCTTAGCGATAAACATGGACGAAAATGGTCTCGGACCCAACGTTGCGGGCTTGCAGCACCAGGTTCCAGCGGCTTCTCTTTGCTACGCGCGACGGCCGACGCGAAGCGTCATCCGCCGGCATGGCCCGCCGACACAGTGTCTCTTAAGGCAGATCACAGCGGCGGCGGCGACCTCGCGCTTGCGCTTGGGTATCAAGTGGCGCCGGCTTCAGCCGGTGCGGACTACAGGCTAGAGCCTGGGCCACTTGCCGGTACGGAAAGAGGGGCGCGTCGCGGCGCGCCCCTACTGATTTCTGTCCGCGTATGGGCAGAGGTCGCGGGCTATTGCGTCAGGCGCAGTTGAATTTTCGCGGCGATGGTATTGAAGACCGCCTCGAGCTGGGTAGAGTTCGGCGCGAACACGGCCTCTCCTTGAGGTTCAGAGGAGTTGTAGGTCGAGGCGGCCGGATCATTGGCGACTTGCTGGAGAAAGGATTGGTTAATCGCGCTACCCAAGCCGATCGCGTAAACGACGACATTCTGCGTGCGCATGGTATCGGCCAACTGAACGGTACGATAGTCGGCGTCGGTGGCGACATTGGTCATGCCGGTCGGGTTCACCGGATAGAGGGCCTCCTGCTTTCCAGTATCCTGGGCGGGGAAGGTTGCACTCGAGTCGGTGGTGGTTCCGCCGGTACTGTTGAATCCCAGGTTGGGGCAGTCGGTCTGGGTCCCGGTGCTGGTGAACATAAAGACTTCTCCGCTGCAGTAACCCAAAGAGGTATCGCCGGGGTCGCATCCGCCGTACAGCATCGGGACCGTCGGGGGATTCGGGTCCCCCTTGGTCGGTGTGGTGCAGGCGAGGCTGTCCTGCAGCATATTGGCC
>JBAPSR010000455.1:0-33149 GCA_049281755.1 Binataceae bacterium (SeqCode) | reverse complement strand
GCTCAAGGCCACCTCGACGATGTACATCCGCGACGGCAAACCTGACGAGGAGCTCGCCCGCAACGGCGCGCTCGCGATCGCGGTGCCGGGCGAGGTCGCGGGACTCGACGCGGCGCTGACCCGCTTCGGCACGATGAAATTCCAGCAGGTCGCCGCGCCCGCGGTAGCTCTCGCGCGCGACGGCTTTTCGCTCGGGCCGCATCTGGCGGGCGAGATCGCACGGATGGCGCCGCAACTCGCGCAGGCGCCCGGGCTCGCTTCGGTGTTTCTCAAAGCTGATGGCGCCGCGCCGAAAGCCGGCGACCTGATCTTCCAGAAAAAACTTGCCGACACGATCGTAGCTCTCGGCAACAAACCCGCCGACAAGTTTTATCACGGCGCTTTCGCAGCCGAGCTCGCGAGCTTTATCGACGCACACGGCGGAATCATCTCGACCGACGATCTGGCCGCCTACCAGCCGGTCTGGCGCGAGCCTCTGCATCGGGCCTACCAGGGCGACGAGGTTTACGTGATGCCGCCGCCGTCGTCGGGCGGCGTGGTGCTCGAGATGCTCGGGATGCTCGAGCCGGGGCATCTGGGCGGCCTTGGCGTCAACTCGCCCCCGTATCTGGCGCGCCTCATCGAAGTGATGCGCCAGGGATTTATCGATCGCGAACAGTACAGCGACCCGGCCTTCGTCAAGGTGCCGATTGCGACCCTGCTGTCGCCCGAGCATATCAACCAGGCGCGCGACCGGGCGCTGCATCACGGCGCACCCGAGCCCACTCCCGCCGCGGCCCACGATCATGGCACCGCGAACCTCGCGGTGGTGGACAGCGCTGGCAACGTGGTGGTCCTGACAACGACGATCAACACCGTTTTCGGATCGAAGCTGATGGAGCCGAAGAGCGGGATCATCCTGAACGATGAGATGGACGATTTCGCGGTGGCCCCCGACGTGCCCAACGCGTACAAGCTCGAAGGCGTGGTGGCCAACGAGATCGCGCCGGGCAAGCGCCCGCTCTCCTCGATGGCGCCGACGATCGTCGTGAAGAACGGCAAGCCGATTCTCGCCGTCGGCGGCTCCGGCGGTCCGACGATAATCACCGGCGTCCTGCAAGTCCTGCTCGACGTGATCGATTTCCATTTAGGCCCGCGCGCTGCGGTCGAAGAACCGCGCATCCACGAGCAAGCCGAGCCCGCGACAGTGATTATCGAAGAAAAGATGCCGCTGGAAACGCGCGCCGCGCTGGAGCAAATGGGCTACCAGATTCGCGTAGTGCCGAACCTCGGCGCAGTCGGCGCGATCACGATCGCGCCGGACAGCATCCGAGGCGCAGGCGATCCTCGAAAAGGCGGCATGGCCGCAGGGTACTGATTGCTGACGCTGCCCATTGTTGTCTGACATCGAGGATTAAAGGAGTGCAGCGGCGGCATCATCGCGCCGCGCACATTCCACGGTCGTCTTCGACCCATCTCCATGCATGAGCATCGCGGTTCGCAATCGCGCGACCCGACGATAACCAGCCGCAAAGCGGCGCTCACTTTCTGTTGACAATATCGTCTGGGCGGGGGTACGGTTACGCCCTTGGGGTTCACAAGAGCAGCGGATCCATTCGGGAAGACCGCGCTGAGGCTTCAACGCGGTGATGTTCAACGAGGCGACGATGACTTGGAAGATATCATATCTCCTCGCAATGGTTCTGGCAGTCGCGGGCGCTTCGATTGCGTACGGCGCGGGCGTGGGTAATCAGCAGCTTTACTCGCGCCCTATCCCGCTGGGAGTTGACGGAGCAAATGGTCTCGTTAACATCGCTCAAAACACAGGGGTTTGCCTGTTTGAGGATGGCACCTCGGCGGGTTGGTGACTGACGGGACGAGCCTATATATATTAGGCGCGGCGCACGTATTAGGATTGGCGCCCACCGGCTATCTCTCTACGGGTTCTTCGGAACCGATCATCCAGCCTAATTTCGGGATCGTGGCGTTTACTAATCCCCTTCCCTCCGCTTATCCTACTCCAACGTGTCCACCCACTGCTGCTCAGATCACGGCTTATCAAGTAGCATCGCTAAGCACGGTTATTCCCATCAACTTCAGCAGCGGGGTTTTGAACACTTACGACGCCGCTCTTGCGAAGGTCCTTCCCGGGCAGGTCAGCAGCTCCATAGAAGGCTTTGGCGTATTCAGCGGCACGCCGATCTCGTCACTTAAAAGAAAGACGAAGGTTCAGAAGGTGGGCGCGTGGACCGGCCTTACACATGGGCAATACAAAGAAATTTTGAAGACGGTCCACTACAGTATCTGTTCTCATACCTACACCAAGTCGACTGTCGTCGATGGCAAAATTGTGGGGGATAAGGCAAGCTGTGGCTATACTGAGGTCAAGTTCGGGCCGCATGTCGTCGTGACGCCAGCCGGATTTGACCATCCGGGCGACTCGGGCGCGCTAGTCTTTACGGAGGGCCTGTGCCCGCAGCCGATAGGAATCGACGTCGGCGGGACCTCCAACGTCACTTATGTTGCGCCGATCGGCGCCGTGCTGAATTACCTGCAGATGGCCGCGGGCTCGTCCGCAAGCCTCGTCGTGGTTCCGGGTGGCGGTGGATGCACAGCCACCAATCAGATCGATGTGGCACTCGACGACGGAACGACCGAAAGTGAGGACGGCACAGTGCCGGATCCCGACATCCTGACTGCAATGCTGGCCCGGAATGATTTCCTGAGTGGTGGCTGGATTCCCGTTTTGATGGCTGATGGCGTGGTTGATGGCGTCGCTATCGACTTTTCCACCAATCCTGCGTCGCTTGACGTGACGGCCAACGACAACACCTACGATGGTGTGGACGACAAAACCATGGCCGAAGACCTGTTGCCCACCTCGTTTGAAGGCGTTCCTGTCGAATTCAGTGTAACAGACGTCATCGATTTGACCACGAGCGGCGGCGCTTATGGTAATTAGCCGACGGCAGGGATGGGAGTCGGGAATCCAGCAATGAGGCTAGGATTCGTACGCGTTAGTGCTTCTTTGGCGGTCGTCGTACTGATGGCATCGTTCCAAGCTGCCACAGGGATGTCGGCGTTCGCAGCGGAAACCGCCACCTTCTCAGAAGTGGCGACCTCCCTGTATGACTTCTCGAATCAGCCTCCATTAAAGAAACTAATTGCAAGCGGCGCTGTGGTGAGCCTTGGCGTAGTCTATGACAGAGAAGTTTCTCCCCCGCATTTCAAATTCCTGGTCGCTGTTCCGCCAGGTTCGGATAGTACCGGCAGGCATTTTATTGAGCTTGCCAAGAGCTGGCTACCCAAGAATTTCGAGGGATTTGAGGTAGCTTTCGGGGGTGGCGATAAACCAGAGAGACCAACGAAAGACCAAGACATCTCGTTGGCACTAAAGGCGCTCACCGATTTCGTCGCGACGCCAGGACTGCGCAGCCTATTTGCAAAGCAAGGTTGGGTTTCCATGAGCATCAGTGTCAATTTTGTCGTTCCGCCTCCGGAACTGGATGTGGGACTGTCTCTTGGAATTTCCGGTCGTGGCATTTTTGAAAGTACCTTGGAGAGGGACATTCCCGCCATGTTCGACGGTTTTCCCGTCCGCGTCAATTGGGGCGGCCAGAATTTCTACGGGACCCTGCGGTCGCGGCCCGGAAGGACCCGAAAGGCAGACATCAAAGGCTGAAGCCTGTGCCACTTCATTCGGTCGAGCCGCTCACTCGTCGGGAGGAACTGTGCAACCTTGTAAACCAAATGATTATTGCGTATGATTATTAGTGGACAGAAGGGCGGGAGAGACGCGGCGAGCGCGGAGCGGACCTTTGACCGGATGGCGATCGAGGGGCGAAACATGTCGCTTAATTTGAAGGAAATCTCAAACGAAGCCACGATCCATCGGCAAAAATTCCAATGATTTCAAGCTAGATTTTCGTCGGCACCGTCCGCCGCGACATCGAAATTTACCAAACGAACCCACCGTTTTTCATTGGTTGACTGACCGCTCTTGTGCGGACGGGAATTCTTGTGTCCCCACCGCGATAGCATCGCCCGCGAGGCTTCTGCCAGTTAGACTCTCCCCTCGTGTCTGAATCTGCTGAATCGATCGTCGCGCTGCGCTCCGACGGTTTCGCGTCCGAGCGCCGCGCCGACGTGCTTGCGATCGCGACGCCGACCGTGCTGGCCGCGGTCGTCTGCTTCTTCAATCTTTGGCGTTATGGGCTGTGGGAGCCGGACGAAGCGCGCTACGCCGAGATCGCGCGCGAGATGGTCACCGGCAGCAGATATCTGACCCCGCATCTCAACTACGTCATCTATGCCGAGAAGCCGCCGCTGCTCTACTGGCTGACGGCGCTCTCGTATCACGTTTTCGGGACGACAGAATTCGCCGCACGATTTTTTCCCGCGGCGTTCGCGGTTCTGGGCGTCGCCGTCACCGCGTACTTCGCGATGCGCACGTTCGGGCGGCGCCACGCGATCCTGTCGGGTGCGATCCTCGCGACGACGCCGCTCTATGCGGTGATGGCGCAAGTGCTCCTGACCGACATGATCCTGGCGGTGCTCGTCACTATCACGAACTTCGCGCTGTATCTGCATTGGCGCGAGGCACGCGGCAACTTCGGAAGATGGTGGTGGATCGCGTCGATCGCGATGGCGCTGGGCGTGCTCACCAAGGGTCCCGTCGCGATCGCGCTGCCTGTCCTCGCGATGCTCGCGTTCCTGGCGTGGCAGAGCGATCTGCGTGCCGCGCTTCGCCGCTTTCACGCGGTCTGGGGCGCGCTTCTGATCGCGGCGATCGCGGCGCCGTGGTTTATCGCAATGATCCTGAAGGTCCCCGGCTACTTCGATTTCTACTTCGTCGGCGAGCATCTGCGGCGCATCTTTCAATCGAGCTACAGCCACGGCGAGCCGTTCTGGTTCTATGCGCCGGCGCTGGCGGTGGGACTATTGCCGTGGTCGATGCTGGTGCCGTTTCTGGTGTGGCGCGCGATCGCGCCCAACCCGGCGCGGCGGTTTTGCGTCATCTGCGCGATCGTGATCGTCGGCGCGTTCTCATGCGCGAGCGCCAAGCTTATTCCGTACATCCTGCCCGCGGTGCCGCCGCTCGCGATCCTGATCGCCGACGGATTGATCTCGTGCGCATGGCCGCAGCGTTCGGACTCCGCGCGTCGCGTCTTGCGCGCGCCCGATTCGCGAATTCTCGTCGAGAGGGGTCCGATGCTCGGGATACTGGGTGCGTGCGTGATCGCCGCCGCCGTGCTCGCACCCGTTTTCCGCACGCCATATCCGATATACGTGCAGCCGGCGCTCTACGCGATCGGCGCGATCCTGGTCGCAGGCGGCGCGGTCACCGCCGCCGCGTTCTTCACGCGGCGCAACGCGGCCGGACTGGTTGCGATCGTGATTACCACGGCGCTCGCGCTCGTCGCAGGAACCTGGGCGCGAATTGAAGCCGAGCCGCTGCGCTCGTACGCGGTCCTTGCGCGAGAGGTCGCCGCGCGCGCGCCCGGCGCGCAACCAATTTGCTACCATCGCTACGTCCAGTCGCTGGCGTTCTATACCAGGCGGCGCGTCATACTGGTCGGAACCAAAACCGAGCTGGGCTTCGGCGCGGCGCTTGCGCCCGACGAGAAGGATTATTTTTTCCAGTCCGACGCCGAGCTGATGCGGTTGTGGGACGAGCCCGGCGCCAGGGTGATCGTGCTCGACGCGGCCGACCTCGAGCGGCTTCGCGGGCGGCTCGGCGGTTACACTTTGATCGGATCGGAGTTTCACAAACGCGCGATTTTGAAATCGAAATGAACCCGCATCGCAACGCTGAAACACCGCGACCCGAACCGGTGTCGTCCGCGCCCAAACGGGCGCATCCGTACCTCGCGTTCGCGACCCGCGCCGGGCTGGGTATCGTGGTGATCGGGTTCCTGCTCTGGCATTACGACGCGCGCCCGGTCCTGCGCATCCTGCCGCGCGAAAATCTCGGATGGTTCGCCGGCGCGATCGTGCTCTACGTCGCGGGGCAGGTGATGTCGGCGTGGCGATGGCAACTGCTCGCGGCGGTACTGCACTTGCATGAGCGTTTCGCGCGCTACTTGCGGTTTTATTTTATCGGGATGTTCACGAATCTGTTTGTGCCGGGACTCGTCGGCGGCGACGCTGCGCGCGCGATCTACCTCGGGCGCGACACGGGCAGGATGGGCGAGGCGGTCGCCTCGGTCGTCGCCGATCGCGGGATTGGATTGCTCGCCCTGTTCTGGCTCGCGGCCGCGATGGCGATGCTCGAACACGGCGCGCTGTCGGCGGACGTGCTGCGCCCGACGATCGCGGTCGGCGCGATCGCGCTCGTGGCATTTCTCGCCGCGCCGCTACTCGCACGCATCGTCTATCTGATGCCGCGGCCGATCCGCCGCGCCGGCAATATAGTGATGCCGTATCTGCATCGCCCGCAG
Source organism: Binataceae bacterium (SeqCode) (assembly GCA_049281755.1). Lineage (GTDB taxonomy): Bacteria > Desulfobacterota > Binatia > Binatales > Binataceae > JBARDN01. The sequence goes on along the minus strand of JBAPSR010000455.1, from coordinate 26,730 downwards.
ACGATGCTTCCGGCGGTCGCGCTGTCGCTGATCCTGCAAATCTCGCTCGCGATCTGCCAGTGGATGCTCGCGCGTGGGCTCGGCCTTACGACGCCGGTCGCGATTTTTCTGCTCTGCGTGCCGATCGCAAATGTGTTCGCAAGCCTGCCGCTGACGCTGAACGGACTCGGGATCCGCGAGACCGCCTACCTGATGCTGTTCGGGATGGCGGGCGTGCGCCACGACGACGCAATCGCGCTCGGGCTGCTCTGGTTCGCCGCAACCATGATCGGCGGCCTGACCGGCGCTGTCGCATTCGTGACGACTCCCGCCCCCGCCGCTCCGATTCCTAAGGAATGAGCTTGTTTATTGAAATCGCTACATTTTCGGACCGATTCTTGCGCATCGAGGCCCGCGCCCATATACTGAGCGACTAACCAAGCGGACAGGCTGGTGGAGTTGCTCAAATATGGACGTCATGAAGACCCTTTTCCTGAACCCGCCCTCGTATGACGACTTCGATGGCGGCGCAGGTTCGCGATATCAGGCCACTCGCGAGGTCTGGTCCTTTTGGTACCCCACCTGGCTCGCCTACCCGGCCGGCATGATTCCGGGCGCGCGCCTGCTCGACGCACCACCGCATGGCTATACGGTGGAAAAGACGATCGAGGAAGCCAAAGGTTACGATCTGGTCGTGCTCCACACCTCGACGCCGTCACTGCGGATGGATGCGCGGACGGCCGAGGCTATAAAGGCCGCTAATCCAAACACCATCATCGCATTCGTCGGAGGCCATCCCACGGCGCGCCCCGACGAGGTGCTCAAGCTCTCGCCCGCGATCGATATCGCAGGACGCAAGGAATTCGACCATTCGATGGTCGAGGTCGCGCAGGGGATGGATTGGTCGAAGATCAGCGGAATCAGCTACAAGCAAAATGGCGCGATCAGCCACAATCCCGATCGGCCCGCGCTCACCGACGAAGAGCTCGACCGGCTGCCGTTCGTGACCGAGGTTTATGCAAAGAACCTCGACTACCTGAAGTACAATAGTCCCTACTGCCAGTATCCTTACGTCTCGCTTTACACCGGACGCGGATGCCCGGCGAAGTGCACGTTTTGCCTGTGGCCGCAGGTGACGCAAGGGCATCGCTATCGCGTGCGCAGCCCCGAGAACGTGTTCGAGGAAGTCTCGGCGATGAAGGCCAAGTTCCCGAAGATGAAGGAGCTGTTCTTCGATGACGACACCTTCACCGCCGATCCCGCGCGCGCGCGCAAAATCGCGCAGCTCCTGAAGCCGCTCGGAATCATCTGGTCCACCAACTCACGCGCCAACGTCGATTACGAAACCCTCAAGATCATGAAGGACGGCGGCCTGCGCCTGTTCGTGGTCGGCTACGAATCCGGCAACGCGCAGATCCTGAAGAACATCAAGAAGGGCGTCGGGCTCGATCGCGCGCGCCGCTTCACCCGCGATTGCCGCGAAATCGGCATCCTGATCCACGGCACCTTTATCCTGGGACTGCCCGGCGAGACCAAGGACACGATCCAGGAATCGATGAGGTTCGCGCGCGAGATGGATTGCGAGACGATCCAGGTCTCGCTCGCGTCGCCCTACCCCGGCACTGAACTGTTCGAGTACGTGACCGCCAATGGCTTCCTGGCCGTCGATCCGCTGCTCGATGGCGACGGCTACCAAAAGTGCACCATCACTTACCCGGGCTTGTCCAATGACGAGATCTACGGCTCGGTCGAGGCTTTCTACCGCAGCTTCTATTTCCGCCCGCGTTATATCTTCAAGTCGATGCGCAAAATGATGGGCTCAGCCGAGGAGACCAAACGGCTGCTCAAAGAGGGAATGCAGTTTATGTCCACGATGCGCGCGCGGCGAAATCAAATGAAACAGGAGGCTGCGGCCTGATCGCGGCCGCGCCCAGCGTCCGGTCCTGTCCGGACGCGCCCGTGTAACACCGACCTTCGTCCCAATGATCATTCTGCGCACTTTCGCGCTGGCTTGCGTTGTCGTTTCGATCCTCTACTACATCGCGGCAACGTTCGCGGCGGCGCGGTTCGCGAGCCGCGCGGCGAAACCTCCTGGACCGCTGCCGAAGATCGCCCCGCGGGTCGCCGTGCTGAAGCCGCTGCACGGCCTCACGCGCGCGCTCGCCGAGAATATCGTGAGCATCCTCGAGGCCACCTATTCGCGCATCGACTATTTTTTCGCGGTCTCCTCGTACGAGGATCCCGCCGCGCCGATTCCGGCCGCGCTGCGCGCGCGCTACCAGTTCGCCAACCTGACCCTGGTGGTCGGTGAAGAGCCGGATTGCGTCAACCTGAAGATCGCGAAGGCGATCACGATGGCGCAGCGCGCCGAGAAGGCCGACATCTTCGTCATCAGCGACGCCGACATTTACGTCGAGCGCGACTACCTGCAGCGCGTGGTCAGCGAACTGCTCGCAGACGAAAAGATCGGCGTCGTCACCTGCGCCTACCGGGCGCATCCAAATGACTCGATCACCTCGCGCATGGAAGCGCTGTTCATCAACACCGACTTCGCGCCGCAGGTGATGCTCTCGGAGATGATCGAGCCGATGCGCCATGCGCTCGGCGCTACCATCGCGATCAAACGCGCCGCGCTCGAATCGATCGGCGGCTTTCGCGCGGTGAAGGACAACCTGGCCGACGATTTCTATCTCGGCCGGATGGCCACCGACCACGGATGGAAGGTGAAGCTGTCGACGGCGCTGGTCACGATTACCGCCGAAGAAGATCAGTTCAGTCACTTCTGGAATCATCAACTGCGATGGGCGCGAACCTACCGGATGGTGCGCCCTGTAAGCATGGCGACGATCGTCGCGCACGGACCGTTCTGGGCTCTCGTGCTGGTGCTGCTCTCGAAGGCGAGCCTCGCGTCGATAGTTGCGCTGGTAGCGGTGATCGCCGCGCGGCTTGCGATGTCGGCGTTCATGCTGCGCCGGGTGCTCAAGCTGCCCGAGCTCACGCGCGACCTGTGGCTGGTGCCGATCAAGGATCTCATCCTGACCGCAATCTGGTTTGCGAGCTTCGCCAGCAACAAAGTCCTGTGGGGTGGGCGCAAGCTGATGGTGACGCGCGGTGGTGTGATGCACGAGATCAAGGCCGGACAGTAGCCTCGCGCGATGCTGGTTTATCTTCTTCTGGCCGCGGTCGCCTCGATGTTCATGGGCGGCGGCCTGGTGATGATGAAGAGCCGCTCCGCGCGGCTTCCGGTCGCTTCGGGAAGAAAGATATTGCCCGCGCTCGGCGCGTGGCTGGCCGATCCGATGTGGCGCGGCGGCCTGGGCGTTCAGACGCTAGGCTTTGCAATTTACGTGGTCGCGCTTTCGCAGGCGCAAGTCTCGATGGTCTCGGTGATGATGCAGGGCGGCACCGCGATGTTCGTGGTGATCGCGGTCGTGATCCTGAAGGAGCGCGCCGACTTGCGCGAATGGATCGGAATCGCCGCGACCGTGCTGGGGATGGCGATGCTGGCGGCGTCGCTCTCGGGCGCCGACACCGAAGGCGCGCTCGACGTGCAGGCGCTCACGGTTTTGTCCGCGGTGCTGATTGCGCTTGCGCTCGCTCCGATGGCGACGGCGCGGCTGCGCCAGACAGGTGCGGCGTCGGCGATTTTGTCGGGCGTGGTGTTCGGCCTGGCGAGCCTTTACACCAAGGGCATGACGACCGACTTTCTCGCGCGGCCCGAAGCCACGCTCGCGCTTAGAGTCGCCGCCAATCCGTATGTGTATCTGCTGGTGATCGCGAATATCGCCGGAACGATTCTCCTGCAGAACTCATTTCACGACTCGCGGGGAATTATCGCGGTGCCGTTATCCTCGGCGCTCTCCAACGTGGTGCCGATCCTGGGCGGCATCATCGCGTTCGGAGAGCATCTGCCGTCCGCACCGGGCGCGGCCGCGATGAGAATCGCCGCATTCGCGCTGACGGTCGCCGCCAGCGCAGTCCTGGCCGGCTCCCGCGACTCTCCACTGGCCTGATTCCTCGCTCGTTCCCCCACGGCGGAGGATTAAAAGAGGTAGTGCGGCGAAAATTTCCTTGCGTCCAACGATAGTGGATTCATGCATTGAGCCCGCGCTCGTCATTTCGACCGCAGGGAGAAATCCCGGGCGCAGGGCCACTGCATATGGCGTTGGCGTGGAGCATGGACGCCTCGTCATTTCTCGCCCAAGGCTCGAAATGACGATCGGAAAGGTCGCTCGCGATACGAGACGTTGTCGATGCATCCCCTCCTTATTCCTCCCCCATGTCAGACAGATAATGAGGGAGGAATCAGGCGTGGGCTCGAAATGATCAGAACTTCGCCAGCGGAACGGGGAGCCCGGCGACGTCGGCGCGCATCTTGAAAATCGTTCCCTTGCGATCCGGATGCTCGGTGTTGTCGGCCGTGACTACGTAGAGATCCATCAGGTCGCGTCCGCCGAAGGTCAGGCTCGTCACCATCGTGGCCGGAAACTTTATCCGCTTCTTGACCGTCGCGTCCGCGCCGATATGCACCACTTCGCCCGAGCGAACCGCCGCGACCCACACCCCGCCTTCCGCATCGACGGCGAGGCCATCGGGCATCCCCGCCGGGAGCTTGGCGAAAATCCTCCGGTCCCTGACGCTGCGGTCTGCCGCCACGTCGTAAACCCAGACTGCTTGCGTGGGCGAATCGGAATGATAGAGCAGCTTGCGGTCGGGGCTCAGCCCCAGTCCGTTGGTCACCTGGATTCCGTCCCACAACTTGGTCGCGCGCCCCGGTGCGTCGACACGGAACAGGCTGCCTGGTTTGGGCGTGTTGTTGCTCAGCGGATCGAAACTGAGCGAGCCGGTATAGACGCTGCCCTGATCGTCGGTGGTCAGATCGTTAAGGCCCATCAGGGGTTTGCCTTCCCATTCGGCGAACAGATCGCGGCTCTTGCCGGTGGTCTCGTCGAACAAAATCAATCCGCGCCCGGTGGTAACCAGGCCGCCGCCCGCGTTGAACATCATTCCGCCGACTCCGCGGCGTTTGGGAATCACGGTGTCGATCTTGCCGTCGGGGTTGCGCCGATAGACCCCGCCATTGGGAACGTCGCTGAAGTAGAGCCGGTCTTGCGCGTCTGCGCGCGGAGCCTCGAGCAGTCCGAAGCCGCTTGCCAATGTATCCATCGCCTGTCGCCTCCATCGCGGGTTTACCACGACGCGTAGGCCCGCCGCGAGCGCGCACGCAACCGGCTCGCGCAATGGCTTACGCGTTAGGGACGATCAGGGTTGGATTTTCCGCGTCGCGCAGCCGGCGATGGCACAGGTAGATCAGCACCGGCTGCAGCACGCGCGTCAGAAGCATGATCGCGAGCGCGCCGCCGATGACGACGATCGCCAGCGGTTGCTGCGTCTGCGCACCGATTCGGGTGGACAGCGCGGCGGGCAGCAGCCCGAACGCATCAACCAGGTCGGTCATCATTGTGGCCCGCAGTCTGCGGTCCGAGCCCATCACGATTGAATCGACAAAGGGATGGCCTTCGTCCCAAAGCTGGCGGATGTAGAAGCTCAGCAGAATTCCGTCCATCACCGCGATGCCGAAGATCGAAATGAATCCGACCGCGGCGGAAACGCTGAACGGCGTGCCTGTGATGAGCAGGCCGAGGACGCCGCCGAGACACGCGACCGGAATTTGCGCCATGATGATGAAGGTGTCGATGAGCGAGGTGGTCGCGCCGTAGAGAACGCCCGCGATCAGGATCAGCGCGAAGGGCACCACGATCATCAGGCGCCGGTTGGCGGCCTCGAGCTCGCCGTACTCGCCGGCCCATTCGAGATGCACCCCTTCGGGCATCTTCACCTGATTCTTGATGTCGGTCTGCGCTTCTTTGATCGCGGAGGCCAAATCGCGGCCGGTGACTGAGAAGCGCAGCGGCACGTAGCGCTCGAGCGACTCGCGGTAGATGAACGACGCGCCCTCGGCGCTTTGGACATCGGCGACCTGCGCGAGCGGGACCTGCCCGCCGCTGGGAACGTTGACGCGAATCTGCTTGATCGCATCAAGGCTCTGGCGATACTGCGGCTTCCATCGCACGACCAGATCAAAGCGGCGATCGCCTTCGAGGACCTGAGTGACGGCCTGGCCTCCGATCGCCGCCTGCACCACGGCGGCGACGTCGCCGGAATTGAGACCGTAACGAGCACACTCGGCGCGATTTGGCGAGATCACCAGGTTGGGCTGCCCGAGCGAGCGCAGCACGAAAACGTCGGTGATACCGCGGATGCCGCGCAAGATATCGGCGACGCGGTTGGCGAGCGATTCGTCGGTATCGAGATTGTAGCCGAACACCTTGACCGCGTTGGCGCCGGCCTTGACGCCGGACAGCGCTTCATCGACGTTGTCCTCAATATTCTGGCTATATGAAAACCCTACACCGGGAAATTGCCGGCGCAGGTGCTCGTCCATCGCCGTGACCAGCTTGTCTTTGGTCATTCCGGCGGGCCACTGTTCCTGCGGCTTGAGATCGACGGAAAATTCGATACTGAAAAAGCCGGTCGTCTCGGTGCCGTCATCGGGGCGGCCAAGCTGCGACACGACGTTGGTCACCTCGGGATAAGACAGAAACACCCGGCGCATACGATTGGTCATCGCAGCGCCATGATCGAGCGAGATCGTAAGCGGCATCACCGCGTGCGCCCAGATATTGCCCTCTTCCAGCTTGGGCAGGAACTCGCCGCCCAGGCGCGGAAACTGCGACAGCGCGGCGACCACCAGGATTACGATCACGGCCAGCGTCAGGCGCGGCCAGCGCAGCACGCGCAGAAAAAGTCCGTGGTAAAAGCGCGCGATCGCGCCCCAGATGGGGTTGTGCACCACTTTCATTCCGCGCGAGAAGAAGTACGAAGACAACACCGGCGAGAGCGTGACCGCGAGCAGGATCGCGACGCCGAGCGCGTAGGCGTAGGTATGCGACATCGGCGAAAAAATTGCGCCTTCGACACCGCGCATGGTGAACAATGGCAGAAATGCGATCACGAAAATGATCGTGGAAAACAGCATCGGACCACCGACTTCCTGCGCCGCGCGCAGGATCTTGAGCCGCGAGCCCTCGCTCGGCCGCTCGCCGGAGGTGAGATGCCGTTCGATGTTTTCCATCACGATGACGGTGGTGTCGATGATGATGCCGAAATCGATTGCTCCCAGGGAAATCAGGTTCGCGGGGGTATTGCCGATGTGCATCAGCGTGAACGCCCCGCACAGGGCGAGCGGGATATTGATCGCGGCAATAATCGCGGCGCGCAGATTGCCGAGAAAGAAGATCAGGACGATAAAGACCAGCGCCATCCCGATAGTCAGGTTTTCGATCACGGTATGGAGCGTGGTCTTGACCAGGCCGGTGCGGTCGTAATAGGGCACGACCTTGTAGCCCGCGGGCAGCATTCCGGAATTGTTCAGTTGATCAACTTTCTTTTCGACGCCTTTGAGCGTTTCCAGGGTATTGCCGTACTTGCGCATCAGAACGATGCCTTCGACCACTTCGTTCTGACTATTCATTCCTACGATCCCGAGGCGCGGCGCGTATCCGACTGATACATCCGCGACGTTAGCCACTGTAATCGGCGTCGCCTTGGTCGAGCTGAGAACGATATCGCGAATATCGTCGAGGGTACTGATAAGTCCGAGTCCGCGTACGTCGAATGCCTGCTCGCCGACGTTCAAATAATTGCCGCCGGCGTTGATATTCGCGTTCTGGATCGAGCTGACCAGGGTGGAGAGCGGGACGTTATAGTAGATCAGGCGCTGCGGGTCGACATCTACATGGTACTGCTTGGTCAAGCCGCCGAAACCGGAGACGTCGATTACTCCTTCGACCGATTTGAGCTGCTTCTCCAGAACCCAGTCTTCAATCTCCTTCTGCTTGATCAGGTCGTGATCCGGGCTTTGAACCGTGTAGCGATAAATCTCTCCGATGGGATTTTCGGGAGATATGCCGGGAGTTATACCCTGCGGCAGAGTGATAAAACTGAGCTGGTTGATCGTCTCGATACGATCCATGTAGTAGTCGCTGTCCCAACTGAAGTAGCATCGGATATCGGACAGCCCGAACAGCGAGATCGAGTCCATTCGGACCATGTTCCGGATTCCGCCGAGGCCATACTCGGTCGGAACCGTGACCAGCTTCTCGACCTCCTCCGCACTCAAGCCGTTGGGGAGAGTCAGAACCTCGACCATCGGTTGAACGGGATCGGGATAGGCTTCGATATCGATCTGAGTAAACGAGTAGACACCCACCACCAGCAGAACGATAGCCAATCCGATGACGACAATCCGCTCGCGTAGCGCGAGCCCCATGAGCGATTGGATCATGATTCGATTGAATCCGCGTGCGCCGCTCTAGGAGCTTTCCCCATGCGCCTGATGCCACAGCGCGTCGACCTGGATGGTCTGTCCCGTGACCACGCGCTCGCCGGCCTTGAGGCCGGAAACCACGCGGGCGGAGCCCTTTTCGCCCCACGACGCGATCGCGACTTTGCGCCGCTCCAGGCGATCGTTGCCGGCATCCACGTATGCATAGTAGCCATCGGTCTCAAAGATCAGCGCGTCCTGCGGAACCACCAGCGCCTGTCCAGGCCGGGTCACGATCTTTACGCGCGCCAACATTTGCGGCTTGAGCTTCAGACCAGGATTGCTGACCTCGCATCGAATCTGCAGTGTATGAGTATTCGGATCGACACCCGGGCTGATGCGAGCGATCGTTCCGTGAAAGACGTCGGCCGGGTACGCGGTCGTGACCGCGGCAAGCTGCTGCCCGACATGAATGCGCGAGAGATCGTCTTCGTAGATATCGCCGGTTATCCAGACGTCCTCGAGCGTCCCGAGTGAGTACAGCACGTCGCCGGGGTTAACCGCGCCGCCGCGCACCGCCTTGTTATCGACCACGGTGCCCGAGATCGGCGCTCGCATCCAGATGACAGGGTTCGGCTCCTTTATCGCCGCGATATCGGCTTCGTCCATCCCGAGAAGCTGGAGCTTGCGCCTGGCGGCCGACACGAGAGACTCGGCTAAATTTACTCCGCCGCTCATCTCGGGAGCGCCGGTGAGATTCGCGGTGGTCTTGGCCTGCAGCAACTCGGCCTCGGCGGTCATGAAATCGGGGCTGTAGAGCGATACGATCGGCTCGCCGCGCCGGACGTTGTCCCACAGCGACACGCGCGTCTGCTCGATCCGGCCCTGCACGCGCGAGACGATCGTCGAGACGCGGCGATCGTCGAAGGTCACCTGCCCGGTGGTTTCGAGCACCCCCGGCAGCTCGACCTCGTGCACGTCGCTTAAGGTGGCGCCCGGCACCGTGGACAGCTTCAGCTCGATCATCTCGGGCTGTCCGCTCTGATGAATCAGTACCGGCACCTCGGCCTGCGGCGCAGGCGCGGCGCTGCTGTCCAGAGCGGGGCGGCATCCTGCGATCATCATCGTGAGCAGCGCGCATCCGACGAGCGTAAGTAGAATGGTTCGCGTGGTCATTTGGGTAACGCCGTCCCGATGGTCTGTTCGAGCGCGACCTTGCCGGCCAGGAACTGGTTGGCGGCCTGCAGATAGCTGATGCGCGCGGTGTAGTCGCGTCCAAGCGCGCCGGACAGTGCGTTGAAATCGACTTTCCCGGATTGATACGCGATGAGCGCGACGTTGAAATCCTGCCGCGCAAGTCCCATCAGCGAGTCGCGATACAAAAGCGAAGTCTGATAGGCGAGTTGGGTCGTGCGGAAGGTCGAGGTCACGGCGGCCGCAGTCTGTGTGCGCACCGCGATCAGATCGTCGCGCGACGCCGCAAGATCGTGCCGCGCCTTTTCGACATCTTCCTTCTGATGGAGCCAGAAAAATATCGGCACGTTGAATCCTACGATCAGACTATGAAACTCGGTGGCCGGCGCCTGTGGTCCGAAGCTCGGAACCAGGTATTGGTCGAACTGGTAGCCAACGGTGAAGTCCGGCAAATATTCCATCTTCGCCAGATTGAGCGCGGTGTCGGAGTTATGCTCAGTCAGCGCGGTCTCGAGAATCTCCTGGCGCACCTGCCATGCGAGATCGACCAGCGTATCGACGCGCGCGTTCAGCGGACTCAACTCGAGCGTGCGATCAACCGACAGCGGATTGCCGGGCGCCCGACTCAGTAATTGATTGAGCGTCGTCTCGTCGTTCAGGACTGAGGTTTCGTACTGGGCCTGTTGCTGGCGCGCGGCGGCGAGATCGAATTCGGCGCTGATGAAATCGGTCTGCGTGGCCTGATTCGCGGTGTATGCGATCTGTGTGACCTTCAGCACGCGCGAGAGATTGTCCAGGTTCTCCGCATTGACGCCGGACAGGGCGGAGTCGAGCACGAGTTGATAGTAACCGGTCTCGACGGCGGCGCGCGTGTCGCGCACAGAGGCCTCGTAAACCAGCCGTGCGATCTGCGCGTTGCGCTTGGCCTGATCGGTTTGCAACAGCGCCTTGCCGGGAAACTGAAACGCCTCGGTCACGTTGTATGAGCGTTCCGAAGCGCGGCCGAACGGATTCTTAAGGGCGTCGACGTTGGAATAGGTGAGGATCGGATCGTTGGGCGCATAGGCCTGCTTTATCGAGTGCTGCGCCGAATACCATCTTTCGCGAGCCGCTTTGACGGTGGGATTTGCCTGCTCGGCAAGCTGCACGAGCTGATCGACCGTCAGCACCATCTCGCCAGGTGGTGTGAGGCTCGGCTGCTGGGCCGCATGCGCGGCATGGGTCGCGAATCCGGCGACGACAATCGCGGCTATGATTCCCATTCGCAGCATCGCTAATTCCGGTTCGCGGCTCCCAAACGCGGGCATACCAGCCCGCACGAATCCCCAATCCAAACTCAATTAAACAGGTTTGGAGCGACGCGCGGAAGCATCTTACGGGCCAAAAATTGTTAACGAATGTTTAGCGCGACGCCGCCGCTGCGGGCTGCGCAGAGACACGCAATGAGCCCCGCTTCGCGATGCGAATCAGGGCTCGAAAACGATACCGATGAATGGTGCGGCTGTGGCTATTTCGACGCGGTATTACTCGCCGGGTTGCCACCCTGCTGCAGCGAGCGCACGTACATCACGACGTCCCAGCGCTCATGCGCCGACATCGCGTCGTCGTACGAGGGCATCAGCAAAATCCCGTCGCGAATTACTCCGTAGATATATCCGTCAGGAAGATCCTTGCTGGTGCCGGAAACCAGATTCTTGGGTGGATCGTGCAGCAGATGCGCAACCGGGCCATCGCCGGTCGCATTCTCGCCGTGGCACGGCGCGCAGTTGTTCGTGAACAGTTCTTTGCCGTGGGCCAGATCCTTGGGCGTCGCGGTGTATGGATTTTTCATCTTCACCGTCATCGCCTCGAGCGTCATCGGCGGCTCACCGCGATCCACCGGCATCGTATCATCGGGCATCACGCGCGGCGCACGAGAGAGCGGCTGCACCGCGTCGCCGCGGAACATATCGATACTCCACGGAAATGACCACGCCGCGCCCGCCGAGACCGCGAGCGCGCCACACACGACGATCGACGCGCACAAAGCCTTTTGCGCGCACCGCAGACTTGTCAACCCGCCCCAGTACTTCAAAGCTCGAACTCTCTACTTCTTCACCGTCACAACGCCGACCATACCCGCCTTTTCGTGGGGAACGCAAAAGTAATGATACGTCCCCGGCACGGTGAATGTGTAGCTGAAAGTGCCACCCGGCGGCATGAAGCCCGAGTCAAAGGTCTTCGCGCCTGCGGGTTCGGACGCGTCTTTTGGGTTCTGCGCGTCGTCGGGAACCAAGGTCACCGAATGAACGGACTTCCCGGTATTGATCCACTGGACCGGCTCGCCGACTTTAACGCTCACGCGCGCCGGTTGGTATACCGCAGGAGTATCGGCCATCTTGATCACGACCGGCGCGGTCTCAGCGCCTGCGGGATTGGGCAGGAATGCGAGCGCCAGAGCGGCGACAATTGCGGCGAAGAACACGGCGATACGTAACCACAAGCGCGCCGGCGTCAGCCGGGTCGAGGGCCTGAGACTCAGATCGATAACTCCGCTAGCCATTTGAAAAACCTCTAATAAATCGGCCGAAATTACTTGATTTTTCGGATCTGATTGAAATCCGATAGGTCGGTTTCGCTTCAGTTAAATATAAGCTAGACTGATAATGATACAGTCACATCATCATTCTGTCTTAAGTATAGACATTAGAAGAGCGGAAGCAAGAGCCCCGCTCTATTAGGATTTGCGATGATGCTAGTGCTGATCAGGCCGTGGCGGACGGCGGTAGTGGCTGGCTTTTGAACTCGAGCCCCCGCCCCGCCGTATCGACGGTGACCTTCGAGCCGTCGCGAATCTCGCTGGTCAGGATCTTTCGCGCGAGCGCGGTCTCGAGCTCGCTCTGGATGAGGCGTTTGAGCGGGCGGGCGCCATACGACGGGTCGTAGCCGTGCTCGGCGAGGTAGTCGAGCGCCTTGGAGGTCAGCTCGATTGTGATCTTGCGATCCTCAAGCCGCTTGCGCAGCCGGCCGAGCTGGACCTCGACGATCTTGCGAAGTTCGTCGCGCGCGAGCGGATGGAACACCACGATCTCGTCCACGCGATTGAGGAACTCGGGGCGAAAGCTCTGGCGCAGCACGTCCAGGCACTCGGCCTTCATCTTGTCGTAGTCCTGGCCCTTGAAGCCTAGGATAAGCTGGCTCGCGATATTCGAGGTCATGATCACGACGCAGTTGCGGAAATCGACCGTGCGCCCGTGACCGTCCGTGAGGCGCCCGTCGTCGAGAAGCTGGAGCAGGATATTGAACACGTCGGCGTGCGCTTTTTCGATTTCGTCGAACAGAATCACCGAGTATGGCCGGCGCCGCACCGCTTCGGTGAGCTGGCCGCCTTCGTCATAGCCGACGTAGCCCGGAGGCGCGCCGACCAGCCGCGAGACCGTGTGTTTCTCCATGTACTCGGACATGTCGATCCGGATCATCGCGGATTCGTCATCGAACAAAAACTCGGCGAGCGCGCGTGCCAGTTCGGTTTTGCCCACTCCGGTCGGGCCGAGGAAAATAAACGATCCAATCGGACGATTGGGATCCTTGAGACCCGCTCGTGCGCGAACCACGGCATCGGCGACGGCGGAGACGGCTTCGTCCTGGCCAATGACGCGCTTGTGCAGATGCTCCTCGAGATGCACCAGCTTTTGCATTTCGCCTTCGAGCAGGCGCGCGACCGGGATGTGGGTCCATCGCGAAACCACTTCCGCGATATCGTCCTCATCCACTTCTTCTTTGATCAGCCGATCGGCGCCGCCCGGCTGTTTGGCGAGCTTGGCTTCATCGGCGGCGAGCGCCTTTTCAAGCTCGGCGAGCTTGCCGTATTGAAGCTCGGCGGCCTTGTTGAGATCGTACTCGCGCTTGGCTTTTTCGATTGCGAGACGAGTCTGCTCGATCTCGGCTTTGATCTTCGAGAGATTTTCGAGTCCGCCTTTTTCGCTCTGCCATTGGGCTTGAAGCGCGGAGCGTTTCTCATTGGCCTCGGCGAGCTCCTTTTCGAGCCGCTCGAGCCGGTCTTTCGAGGCTGCGTCGGTCTCGCGCTTGAGCGCCTGCCGCTCGATCTCGAGCTGCATCACCCGGCGGTTAACTTCGTCCAACTCGACCGGCATCGATTCTTTTTCGGTGCGCAGCTTGGCCGCGGCTTCATCGACCAGATCGATCGCTTTGTCGGGCAGAAAACGATCGGTGATGTAACGCTTGGACAAAATCGCGGCGGTCACCAGCGCCGAATCCTTGATCCTGATCCCGTGATGGACCTCGTAGCGTTCCTTGAGGCCGCGCAGGATCGAGATGGTGTCCTCGACGCTCGGCTCGTTGACCATCACCGGCTGAAAGCGCCGCTCCAGGGCCGCGTCCTTTTCGATATATTTGCGGTACTCGTTGAGCGTGGTCGCACCGATACAGTGCAGTTCGCCGCGCGCGAGCATCGGCTTGAGCAGATTCGATGCGTCCATCGCGCCTTCGGCGGCGCCGGCGCCGACCACCGTATGCAACTCGTCGATAAACAGGATCACCTCGCCGGCCGCGTCCTGCACTTCCTTTAACACCGCTTTGAGCCGCTCTTCGAATTCGCCGCGGAACTTCGCACCCGCGATCAACGCGCCCATATCCAGCGCAACGACCTTGCGGTTCTTGAGTCCTTCGGGAACGTCACCGCGCACGATTCGCTGTGCGAGACCCTCGACAATCGCAGTCTTGCCGACTCCCGGCTCACCAATCAGCACGGGATTGTTCTTGGTCCGGCGCGACAGCACTTGAACCACGCGGCGAATCTCTTCGTCGCGTCCGATGACCGGGTCGACTTTGCCTTGCGTGGCGAGCTTGGTCAGATCGCGGCCATACTTTTCCAGCGACTGGTAAGTCGCCTCCGGATTCGCCGAAGTGACGCGTTGATTTCCACGTACCTGCTTGAGCGTCGCCATCAGCTTGTCATGGGTCAGGCCCGCTTCGCGAAGTATCTTAGCCGCGGCGCCCGGTTCGTCGAGGATCGCGATCAGGACGTGCTCGACAGACACGTAGTCGTCCTTGAGCTTGCCCGCCTCCTGTTCCGCGCGCGCGAGAACGCGGCCCAGGCGCTGGGTCGCATAGACCTGCGCGGAATCGGAGCCGCCGCCGGTCACCTGCGGAATCTTCTTGAGCTCAGCGGTGAGTTTCGCCTGGACGGCCGCACGATCGACCCCCGCCAGGCTCAGGATCGAGGTGCCAAGGCCGTCGTTCTCTTCGAGCAGCGCCGCCAGCAGATGCTCAACATCAACGGCCTGATTATGCGCCGCGAGCGCAGCATTCTGCGCGCGTCCGAGCGCCTCCTGAAGCTTTTCGGTGAATCGATTTGCGTTCATTCTTCTAGAAAGTAACCATCGCGAGTCCTTCGGCAAGCGGTCTCGCGCACGGGCGAACCCGTCGTATGGACTAACTACAGGACTAAGCGTAATGTTTTCTGATGCCGAAGTCCAAGGCGATCAATGTTCATGATGCGAAGACTCACTTTTCGAAACTGCTCAAGCGGGTTATGCGCGGCGAGGAGATTATCATCGCGCGCGCAGGGCATCCCGTAGCTCGGCTGTCCCCGCTCGCGATTGCGTCCGCTTCGCGAGTCCCCGGAAGCGCCAAAGGATTGATCGTGATCTCCGATGATTTCGATGCGCCATTGCCCGATCTCGAACGCGCCATCGAGCAATGAGAGCGCTGCTCGATACGCACACGTTCCTATGGTGGATTGCCGACGATGCTCATCTTTCGCGCCGGGCGAGCGCGATTATCGCTGATCGCACGAACGAGATTTTCTTCAGCGCGGTCAGCGGATGGGAAATCGCCGAGAAGGCGCGGCGTGCAAAGGTCTCTCTTCCCGGCGATCCGGAATCATTTGTAGCGGAGCAGGTAGTATCCAACGCGTTTGCCGTGCTGCCGTTCGAGCTCGCCCATGCGCTGCACGTTTTTTCGCTTCCCGCGCATCATAAGGATCCCTTCGACCGGATGCTCGTCGCGCAGGCACAGCTCGAGGAGCTGACGCTGCTTTCGGCAGATCACGAGATCGCGCGGTATGCCGTCGAGGTTATCTGGTAGCTGCACCCGCAGAACACACCGGCTCGGCGGATCACAAAATCAACGCGTCTTTGTTTCAATGAGCCGTTTGGGTTGGCCGTTTTCACGATGATTTGGTAAGTCTCCGACCAACGGAGAGACGACACATGCGCCTGAACCTTACCATCAACGGAGAGCGGCGCGAGGACGAAATAGATCCCCGCATGCTGCTGGTCCATTACATCCGTGAGACCGCGGGCCTTACCGGCACTCACGTGGGTTGCGAAACGTCGCTATGCGGCGCGTGCACGATTCATCTTGACGGCCGCGCCGTGAAGTCATGCACGATTCTGGCGCTGCAGGCCGAGGGCGCCGAGCTCACGACGATCGAGGGCCTCGCGCACGGCGCGGTGATGCATCCGCTGCAGGACGGCTTCTGGGAAGAGCACGGCCTTCAATGCGGATACTGCACCCCGGGGATGATCATGACGGCGGCGGACCTGCTGGGGCGCAACCCGAACCCGAGCGACGCCGAGATTCGCGAGGCGCTCGAGGGAAATCTGTGCCGATGCACCGGCTATCAGCATATCGTGAATGCGATCCAGTCGGCAGCTCGAAAAATGCGCGAGAAGCAGGCGGCGTAGGTGGGGAATCCGATGGCGGTAATACCGAAATTTGTGGGCGAGCGAATCAAGCGCCGCGAGGATCCGCGCCTGGTAACGGGGACCGGCACCTACGTCGATGACGTGCGAATCCCTGGGATGTTGTGTGCGTTAGTCCTGAGAAGCCCGTACGCGCATGCGAAGATCAATTCGATCGATCTCGAAAAGGCCCGCGCGCTCAAGGGAGTTGTATGCGTCCTTTCCGGCGCCGACCTGAAAGACAAAATTGGCGGGGTGCCGTGCGTCGCGCCGGCCGACCATGTACCGTTTCATCCTGTCCTAGCGCAGGGAAAAGTCCGCTTCATCGGCGAAGGGGTTGCAGTCGCGGTGGCGGCGTCGCCCTACGTCGCGCAGGATGCGCTCGATCTGATCGAGGTTGACTACGAAGCGCTCGACGCAGTCATCGATCCGGAAAAGGCGCTCGATCCGGGCGCGCCGATCCTGCACGAGGAGTTCGGAACCAACTCGGTCACGCTGGCGAGCGTGCCGAATGCCGCGGTCGAAGACGCGATGCGCCGCGCGGACAAGGTCATCAAGTTCCGCATCTATAATCAGCGTCTCGCCGCGGTTCCGATGGAGCCGCGCGGAACCGTCGCGAAGTGGGAAGCCGGATACAGGCAGTTGACGGTATGGTCTTCGACGCAGATTCCGCATCTGCTGCGCTCGCAACTAGCCGAGCAGCTAAATCTCGGCGAGAACAAGATCCGCGTGATCGCGCCCGAGGTCGGCGGCGGCTTCGGCGCCAAGCTCAATGTTTACGCGGAAGAGGCGCTGGTCGCATACCTCGCCATGTCGCTCAACAAGCCGATCAAGTGGATCGAGCGGAGGCGCGAAAATTTGTCCGGCACCACGCACGGGCGCGATCAGATTGCCTACCTTGAAGTGGCCGCACAAAAGGACGGCACCGTAAACGCCGTCAAAGCGAAATTCATCTGCGATATGGGCGCGTATCTGCAGCTCCTGACGCCCGCGATTCCGGGTTTCTCGGGCCTGATGATGACGGGGTGCTACAAGATTCCCGCGCTGTCATTTGATCAGCAGATGGTCTTCACCAACAAGATGGCAACCGACGCATATCGCGGCGCTGGACGCCCCGAAGCCGCATACATCGCCGAGCGCGTCATGGATATGGTCGCGGGCGAGTTCGGCCTCGACCCGGCCGAGGTGCGGCGCACCAATTTCATTGCTAAGGAATCATTTCCCGCTCCGACCGCGGGCGGACTGGTCTATGACTCGGGCGACTACGATCTCGCGCTGACGAAGGCGCTCGAGATGATCGATTACAAAAAAGTTCGCGCCGAGCAGGCCGAGGCGCGTAAGCATGGCCGATATCTCGGAATCGGAATCGCCTCGTATGTCGAGATTTGCGGGATCGGTCCTTCTTCGCTGTTGCCGCCCAAACTCAAGGGAGGCGGTTGGGAAAGCTCGACCGTCCGGATCGAGCCAGATTGCAAAGTCACCGTGCTGACCGGCGTCTCGCCGCACGGCCAGGGTCAGGAAACCACGTTCGCGCAGCTCGTCGCCGACGCGTTCGGAATCGATATCGATGACATCAACGTCGTGCACGGCGACACCGCGATCGTGCAGTACGGGATCGGGACGTTCGGCAGCCGCGGCACCACGGTCGGCGGTCCCGCGCTGATGCTCTCAGTCGGGAAGCTACAGGCGAAGATGAAACAGATCGCCTCGACGATGATGGAAGTGCCGCCCGATAATCTGGTCTTCACCAATCGGACGATCGCGCTGGGATCCGATTCGTCGAAATCGATCGCGCTGCAGCAAATCGTCGACGCCGCTTATGGATATAAGCAGCCAATTCCGGGACTCGAACCAGGACTCGACGCGACCAGCTTCTACGAGCCCGCCAACTGCACGTTTCCCTTCGGCACCCACGTCGCGGTAGTCGAAGTCGATCCTCAAACCGGCGTGACAAAGTTTCTACGCTACGTCGCCGTCGACGATTGCGGAAAAATCCTGAGTCCGCTCCTGGTCGAAGGACAGATTCACGGAGGGATCGCGCAAGGTATCGCGCAGGCACTGTATGAAGAAATCGTTTATGACGAGAACGGACAGCTAATCACCGCCACCCTGATGGACTACGCGGTGCCCAAGGCCAACATGCTGCCGCACTATGAGCTGGCCTCGACGGTCACCCCCTCGCCGGTAAATCCGCTCGGCGTCAAAGGCGTGGGCGAAGCCGGCACGATCGCCTCGACGCCATGCGTGGTCAACGCGGTGCTCGACGCACTGAGCCCGCTCGGCATCCGCCATCTCGACATGCCGCTTAAGCCCGAGACGGTCTGGCGCGCGATTCGCGACGCGAAGGCAAAGGCATAACCGCGATGTATCCATCGGCGTTCGAATACCATCGCGCTTCTTCCGTGAAAGAGGCGCTGGCGATGCTCTCTGAGTATGGCGAAGAGGGCAAGCTCATCGCCGGCGGCCACAGCCTCATCCCGATCATGAAGCTGCGCCTGGCGCAGCCCGCGCATCTGGTCGATATCAGCGGGGTGCGCGAGCTCGCTTTGGTTCGAGAGGAAGCGGGAAAAATTCTGATCGGCGCGATGACGACGCATCAGGCGGTCGAGACATCGCCCCTGGTCCGCGCGAAGCTCGGGTTGCTGGCCGAATGCGCCGCGATGATCGGCGACATGCAGGTGCGAAACCGCGGAACGATCGGCGGTTCGATCGCGCACGCGGATCCTGCGGCGGATTACCCTGCCGCTGTCCTGGCGCTCGAGGCTGAAATCAAAATCGAAGGCGCCGGCGGCGCGCGGGCCGTCAAGGCCGAGGATTTCTTTCTCGACCTGATGACGACGGCGGTGCGTCCCGGAGAAATCGTGACCCAGGTTGCGTTCGCACCGATTCCGGCCGGACGCGGTTTCGCATATTTGAAGCATCGCCAGCCCGCGTCTGGATTCGCGACGGTCGGAGTCGCGGCGATGATCGCACTCGGGAAAAACGGCGTCTGCGAAAACGTTCGCGTCGGGATAACCGGGCTCGGCCCGAAACCATTTCGCGCCAAAGCGGTCGAAGCCGCGCTAGCGGGCAAAGCGCCCGCGCAGGAAATCGCGGCGGCCGCCGCGCACGCCGCCAACGGTATCGACGCGCTGGCGGATATCCATGCCTCTGCCGATTTCCGTGCCGAACTCGCCTGTGTATATACTCGCCGCGCGCTCGAAGGCGCACTCGCACGGGTCAGACCCTGAACCGCGCCACGTTCAGGCCGGATTGAAAGAAATACCCTGATTGCCGATGAAGTTAGCTGGAGAAACCGTCTTGTCCGGGCCGCGCGCGCGGGTGTGGGAACTGTTCAACAGTCCCGAGCGGCTCTCGAAGCTCATCCCCGGATGCGAAAAACTCGAGACGCTGGGCCCGGACGAATATGGCGGCACGCTCAACGTCGGTATCGCGTCAGTCAAGGGCGTATACTCCGGCAAACTGAAGCTCGCAGAGCAGCGCCCGCCCGAGCACTACCGGATGACCGTGGACGGCAAAGGCAAGCAGGGCTTCATCCGCGGCTCGGGAACCCTGGACCTCGAACCGCGCGACGCGAAATCGACTACCGTTAAGTACACCGGCGATGTCCAGGTCGGCGGACCGTTGGTGCAGGTCGGCCAACGCGTAATCGATAGCGCGGCCAAGATGATGCTTGGGCAGTTCTTCGCCGCCGCCGACGCGGAGCTCAAGGCTGAGGCAGCAGGCACCGTCGCTCGGCAAGGAATCCTGATCAATCTGTGGCGATCGATCGTGCGGCTGGCTGCTTCGATTTTCGGCCGAAACTAAACAGAAAATCGCGCCGAAAAAGAAAGCGCGCGCCCAACTCGGACGCGCGCCCCCCTGCAATGCGAGAAATATCAGTTCCGGATCGCTATGCCACCGCGGCGCCGCGCGCAGGCGGACGCACCACTGCGGGCGCAGGCGCCAATGCGCTGGTGCGGAACAACGGCAGCGACGGCAACAGATTCGCCTTCGGTGCGCCAACCAGGATTCGTCGGCGGCCGTCGCGAGCGAGCAGTCCCTGCTGCGTCATCTCCATCAGCAGCTTTGAGACCATCGGACGCGAACTGCCGATCATCTCGGCCAGTTCCTCCTGCGCGAGCTCGGGCGTGAGCAGAACTCCGCGCGCGTCGGGCACGCCGAAGCGCAGCGCCAACTCGTTGAGCACTACTTCGAGCCGCTGCCGCAGCGACATCCCCAGGAACGTCGCATAGCGATACGCGACTGACGACCAGAGCGAGTTGATCGATTCCGCGAGATGCAACAGCGTCTCGCCATCGAGGCTTTTCAGCACTTCGGCAATATGATGGCGAGTGAAAAGCGCGACCGTGCATCCGGTCAGCGCCTCAGCCTCGAAGAGCTGCGAACGCTCGCCGGAGCCCTCGGAAAAATCGGCGTAGCCTACGATATCGCCGGGGCCTGCCAGCTCGGTAAGAATCTTGTCGCTGCCAGCGCGCGTGCTGTGAACCTTGACCACGCCGCTCAGTACGGCAAAGACGACGTCCGCAGGCGAGCCTTTGGCGAATAGCGGCGCGCCCTTGGGGTAGCGCACGGGAGTGTACCGGTCGAGCAGCGCGGTGATCGCCGCGCGTGGCAAGCCTAAGCTCACCAACCGCGCGAGCAGTTTGTCGGTAGGATGTTCCATTCCTGGACCATTCATATTTCGACCCCTTGAGTTGATTGCGGCGCCCATTTTTTGTGACCCTCCGCTGCCAGGCGGTGACCGTTCACCGGCTCCGCCGTGCCCGCCCAACCGATGCTACTGTAAGTATCAACAGTTCGACGTGCTGGTAGCTCTAAATTCCTACACTTTGTTAATACATTGGGCGCAATCGGTCAAGAGGCGCAATCTTTGGCAAAAACGTGCTTTATGCCCCAGCGATTGTCATCTCGGAGATCTTGATTGTCGGCGCAACCGTTGACGAGCGCCAGTGCAGGTCGTTTCCGATCATCTCGATGTTCGCAAACATCTCCTTCAGATTGCCCGCAATGGTTATTTCCTGCACCGGATAGGCGAGCTGTCCGTCTTCGATCCACATCCCGCCCGCGCCGCGCGAATAATCGCCGGTCACCATATTGACGCCGAACCCGATGAGTTCGGTCAAATATAAACCTTGCTTGATCGAGCCGATTATCTGCTCCGGCGTGTAGGCGCCCGCTTCGAGATAGAGGTTGGTGGTCGAGACCGTAGGGGATTGCCCGACCGAGCGCGAGGCATTGCCTGTCGGTTGCAGCTTGAGCTTGCGCGCCGAGTAGCAATCGAGCAGGTAAGTTTTGAGCACGCCTTTTTCAACGAGATGCTTGCGATTGGTCGCGAGTCCCTCACCGTCGAACGGCTTCGAGCCGAGCGCACCCGGCATCCGCGCGTCGTCAATAATCGACACTGCGGGCGCCATGACCTGCGACCCGAGCCGATCGATCAGAAACGACGCGCCCTTGTATAGCGACGGACCCGAGGCGGCGCCGGCCAGCGAACGGATGAGTCCTGCGGCCATGTCAGGATCGAACACCACCGGCACTCGCGTGGTTTTGACTTTGCGCGATCCGAGGCGGCGCAGGGCGCGCCTTGCGGCGGTGAGGCCGACCGCCTCGGCGTCCTCGAGTTTCGCAAACCTGCGGTTCGACGTGTACCAGAAACCCTGCTGCATCGCGCCGCCATCCTGCGCGATCGGCGCGACCACCAGGCTGAACGACGAGCCTTCGTACTCGCCGACGAAACCGTTGCTGTTGGCGAACAGGACGCGATAGCGGCCGGAGTCGAACTCGGCGCCCTCGGAATTCTTGATGCGTGGATCGGCGGCCAGCGCCGCTTTCTCGCCCTTGCGCGCGATTTCGAATGCGCGATCGGCGTCGATTATTCCGGCGTCGGGATCGGTTAGTCCGAGATCGGGAACCGACTTCGGATGCATCGCGGCGTCGGGAAGTCCCGCCCACGGATCTTCCGCGGTTAATCGCGCCAGCGTGACCGTGTTGGCGATAAACTCGGCCAGTGACGCGCGCTCGAGCTCGGCGGTCGATGCGGTCGCAGAGGATTGTCCGGCAAACACGCGCACGCCGAGCCGCCGCTCGCGCGAGCTTTTGAGCTTCTCGACTTCGCCCAGGCGCACGCCTGCGGCCAGCGACTCCGCACCGACAAACAGCACTTCGGCCGCGCTGGCGCCGTGCTTCTTCGCTTCGCCAAGCACCCACTCGGCCAGAGCGCTATCGAGCGTTTCCGTCCGCGAGTCGTTCCCATTTCCTGATTGATTTTTCATGCGCGAGTGCCGCCCACCGTAAGCCCGTCGATCCGTATCGTCGGAAGTCCCACGCCCACCGGCACCGATTGGCCGTCCTTGCCGCAGGTGCCGACGCCCGAATCGAGCGCCAGGTCGTTACCCACCATCGCGACGCGCGTTAGCACGTCAGGGCCGTCGCCGATGAGCGTGGCGCCCTTCACCGGGCGCGTCACTTGGCCGTCCTCGATCAGGTACGCCTCGCTTGCGGAGAATACGAATTTGCCGTTAGTGATATCGACCTGTCCGCCGCCGAAATTGACCGCATACAAACCCTTCTTCACCGACTTGATGATTTCCTCTTTGGTCGAATCACCGGCGAGCATGAAGGTGTTGGTCATTCGCGGCATCGGAGTATGCGCAAAGCTCTCGCGGCGGCCGTTGCCGGTGGGTTTCATCTTCATCAGGCGCGCGTTCATACGGTCCTGCAGGTATCCGCGCAGGATTCCTTTTTCGATCAGCACCGTGCGCGAGGTCGGCGTGCCTTCGTCATCGACGTTCAGGCTGCCGCGGCGCATCGGGATCGTTCCGTCGTCAACTACAGTGCATAGTTCGCTTGCGACCTTCTGCCCGATCCGACCGGAGAACGCCGAAACCCCCTTGCGATTGAAGTCGCCCTCGAGTCCGTGGCCGATCGCCTCGTGCAGGAGGATTCCCGGCCATCCTGGCCCGAGGACCACGATCATCTCGCCCGCGGGCGCATCGCCCGCGTCAAGATTAACGATCGCCTGGCGCGCAGCCTCGTGCGCGTAATGCCGCCATCGGTCGCCCTCGAGAAAATACTTGTACTCAACGCGTCCGCCGCCGCCGAAGCTTCCGGACTGGCGGCCGCCCTTGCCGTCTTCCGCGATTACCGTGACGTTCAGGCGGCACAGCGGCTGCACGTCGGCGGCGAGCTTGCCTTCGCTGGTGACGATCATCACGATCTTGCGCTCGGCCGCGATCGAGGCCATCACGTTCTTCACCCGCGAATCGTACGCACGTGCGGCGGCGTCTATTTCGCGCAGGAGCCGCGCGCGCTCTTCGAGCGGAATTTCGAGCGGCGTAGTCTCGACCTCATACAGCGCATGGCGCGGCGCCGGCGCGCCAACCTGCACCGCGGGAACGGTGGCGCGCTGGTCGGCGATTGCGCGGGCGGCTTCGGCCGCGAGCTGCATCCTGTCGATCGTCACTTCGTCGGAGTAGGCGTAGCCGGTGCGGTCTTCGGCGCATACGCGGACGCCGACGCCGTGGCTGATGCTCTTCGAGGTGTGATTCACCATCGACTCTTCGAGCGCGAGCGACTCAGCGCTCTGGTATTCGAAGAACAGGTCGGCGTAGTCGGCTTTACGTTCGAGCGCAGTGCCCAAAATCCGCTCGAAAGCGCGGTCGCTCATGCCGAAGCGATTGAGAAAAAACTTTTCCGGATGCGCCAATTCATTTGCCATCGGGGTTTGTCACCTTCGCGATCAAGCCTATCAGACCTCTTCACGCTCAAGAAGTTGGAGCGATCGGCGGCATGAGGGTTTCGTTAAAACGCAGCAATTCGCTAGGATTTTGCCATGGCTACAGACGATTTCACGATCGGCGGCGACCTGCGCGTCGGCCGGCTGGGTTTCGGAGCAATGCGAGTGACAGGCAACGGTGTATGGGGCGACCCGCCGGACCGCCGCGAAGCAATCCGGGTAATCAAGCGCGCGGTCGAATTGGGCCTCAACCTGATTGATACCGCAGACGCATACGGCCCCGAGGTCTCCGAGTATCTTATCGCCGAGGCTATCCATCCCTATCCTGCCAACCTGGTAATCGCGACCAAGGGCGGTTACACGCGGCCGGGTCCCAACGCATGGGTGCCGAACGGACGCCCACAGCATCTGAAACAGGCCTGTGAAGGCAGTCTCAGCCGGCTGAAGCTCGACCGAATTGACCTGTACCAGCTTCATACCCCCGATCCGAAGGTGCCGCTGGAGGAGTCAATCACGGCGCTCGCCGAACTGCGCGAGGCGGGAAAAATCCGGCATATCGGGGTGTCGAATTTCAGCACCGAGCAGGTGAAAGCGGCGCGCGCGATCGTCCCGATCGTCT
The DNA here is from genome assembly GCA_049281755.1 of Binataceae bacterium (SeqCode). Lineage (GTDB taxonomy): Bacteria > Desulfobacterota > Binatia > Binatales > Binataceae > JBARDN01. The sequence continues at coordinate 2,188 of JBAPSR010000455.1, read as the reverse complement.
CGGTACAAAATAACTACAATCTCGCGTACCGCGAATCCGAGCCGGTGCTCAATTATTGCGAAGCCGAAGGTATCGGTTTCATCCCGTATTTTCCGCTCGGATCCGGCAACCTGCTTCGGAACAAACGCCTGAACGAGATTGCGGCGCGCGTCGGTGCCACGCCCGGCCAGATCGCGCTTGCGTGGCTGCTCCGGCGCTCGCGCGCGATGCTGCCGATTCCGGGCACCTCGAGCGTCGCGCATCTGGAGGAGAATACGCAGGCGCGCACCGTCGCGGTGGACGACGCGGATTACCGCGCACTGGACCGAGCGGCTCGCTCGATCTGAAAACCGATGAGGCATTTCCGATGAGCGACGCGCTGCCACAGATCACGCGCGACCTCGCGCAGGCGAAGCTGGATTTGGATTCGTTCGGCTATTGCCTCATCGCCGAGGCGGAAATCGGGCGCGCCACCCGCGACGGCGGTCCCGGCACACCCAATCAGCGGGTCTGGAACCTTATCAATAAGGGCCGCGCGTTCCGCGATTTGATCATACACCCGCTGGTGGACGCGACGATGCCGCATCTGCTCGGCACTGGATTCATTCTGTCGAGCCTGACCGCGAATATCGCGGGACCGGGCGGCGCTCCGATGTATCTGCATCGCGACCAGGGCTACCTGCCGTTCCATACGCCGACGCCGGTGGTCGCGAATATCGCGTGGATGCTCGATGACGTCACGAGCGCCAACGGGGGGACGCGGTTGGTGCCGCGAAGCCATCTGAGCGCCGCACCGCTTGGCGATCCCGCGGATTCTTCGCAGACCATCGCGGCGCAAGGACCGGCGGGCTCGGCGCTGGTTTTTGACGGACGCATTTTCCACGGCACTGGGCCGAACTCGACTGAGAGCCGGCGCCACGTGCTGCTCAGCTACTTCGCACGGCCCTTCATGCGTGCGCAGGAGAATCCGTTTCTTTCGCTGGACGCGGAAGTGGAGCGCGCGCTTTCCGATCGATTGAAGGCGCGGCTTGGCTACAAGGTCTGGGGGACGCTTGGCGGCGTTGAAGGACCGGCAGAAGCGGCGATAGTTGCGCGTCCGGCGCATCCGCTCGGAGAGATGACGCCTCAATCAAAGAACGGCGGCGCACGAGCGTAAAAAAACAGAGGCGGCCTTGGCGGTCGCCCCTGCGAAGGAATCTTATCCGGAAGGGCTTCGGCTAGCCCGCCGCGGCGGCGCGGCGCGCGCTCTGCTCTTCGGTCTTCTTGACCGACTTCTTGCGCGGTTTCTTGGCGGCGGCGCGCTCTTCATTCCCCGTGAACTCGATGACCGAGATCGGCGCGGCGTCGCCGCGGCGCACGCCAAACTTGATCACTCGGGTATAGCCGCCGTTGCGATCCTTGAAGCGTGGCGCGATCTCGTCGAACAGTTTCTTGACCGCTTCGTGCGACTGCAGAAATGCGAACGCTCGGCGATGAGCCGCCAAATCGCCCTGCTTGCCCAACGTAACCATCCGATCGGCGAAGCGCCGCATCTCTTTGGCCTTGGCGTCAGTGGTTTGAATCCGCTCGTGATGAATCAGCGCCAGTACAAGGTTCTTGAACAGCGCCTTGCGGTGCGCGGAAGTGCGGTTTAGCTTTCGGCCCTGGTTAAGATGACGCATCGCCTACTCCAACAAACTTGAGGTCGCGTACCGCGTTTACGCGGATTCGCGCCGCTCCTGCTCTTCCCACATCCGATCGAGTTCGCTGCGAGGCGGCAGGTTTTCCAGCCGCATCCCGAGCGAAAGGCTCATGTCGGTGAGCACTTCCTTGATCTCGTTCAATGACTTGCGGCCGAAGTTCTTGATCTTGAGCATGTCCTGCTCAGTGCGCTGCACCAACTCGCCGATATACTTGATGTCGGCGTTCTGGAGGCCGTTGAAGGCGCGGACCGAAATCGGCAACCCCTCGACCGGACGGTAGAGCAGCTCGTTCAGCGTAGGACGCTCCTGCGAGCCTTCGACACCCGGGGCTACCGCCCCCGTTTCGGCCTCTTCCTCTACGCCCGCAAAGATGGACATCTGATCGCGCATCACGCGGGCGGCGTAGGTCAGCGCCTCGCGCGGGCCAATCGAGCCGTCGGTCCAGAGTTCGAGCGCGAGCCGATCGTAATCGGTGCGCTGGCCGACACGCGCGTTGGTGACGGTGAAGTTGACTTTCTTGATTGGCG
>JBAPSR010000454.1:0-1705 GCA_049281755.1 Binataceae bacterium (SeqCode) | reverse complement strand
CCTAATGGGGCCCAATCATGTAGAACCTAAGCACGATTTCTCCGCGCGCCAGTCGTCGCGCAGCTTATTTTGCGGCTTGCGCTACGTGCTTGACTATTTCCTGCTCACCACAGGCAAATAGAATCCGTGCGGCATCCGGAAACCACGCACGCTTTGGATTGTCCCTCTCCCAGATTGGGAGAGGGCGGCGTGGCGCGGCGATTGCTCTTTTCAGCAATCGTCGTGACGCGCGGGTGAGGGACCGCCAGAATTAAAACTCTGCGACCGAAGTGACCAATCAGTGTTCCAGCAGCTTCGATAAGGCTTTGGCGGTGTACTCTACCAGCGGGATCACGCGGTCGTAGTCCATTCGCACCGGACCCACGATCGCAAGGCTGCCGACCGGGGTTGCGCCGGTGGCGTATGACGCCGCGATCACGCTCAGGCCCGCCAGGCGCGCGTCGTCGTTCTCCGACCCTATCGATACTGTCAGCCCGCGCCGCGCAAGGCTGCGCTCGAGCAGATCCAGCAGCGCGGTCTTGTCGTCGAGCGCGCGCAGCAACTCGCGCATCCGCTCCGGATTGGAAAACTCCGGCTGCTCGATCGCCTGCAGGCTGCCATCGACGTAAAGCTCGGTGCGGCTGGCGTGCTCCGCGACCGCGCCGCCCAGCGCCAGCGCGTCGCGCACGAAACGGTCGTACACCGCGCGCTCCTCGTGCAGGCGCTCTTCGATCCACCGCCGCGCTTCATCCAGCGTGCGCCCGGCCAGCGACTCGTTCAGGTACCGCGCCATCCGCTCGAGCTCGTCCTGCGAATGATCGCGATCAGTCTCGACAACATGGTTTTGCACCTGCCCTGCCGCCGCGACGAACATCGCGAGCACCTGCCGCTCGCGCAGACGCACAAAGTTCACCCGCTCGAGCATCATCGATTCCAGCCGCGGTCCCATCACCAGCGCGGCCTGCCCGGTCAACAGCGCCAGCAACTTGGGCGTGTCGCGCATGATGTCGTCCAGGTCGCGCACGCGGGTCGAATAGTGCAGCTCGATCTGCGCGCGATCCTCGAATCCGATCCGCGACACCAGGCTGTCGACGTAGTAACGATAAGCCTTGTCGGTCGGAACCCGCCCCGCCGAGGTATGCGGCTGAAGCAGATAGCCCGCATCCTCGAGCTCCGCCATCATGTTGCGCACCATCGCGGAGCGCACTCCGAGAGGATGCCGCGCGACGATTTGCTGGGAGCCCACAGGCTCCGCGGTCGCGATAAATTCCTGCACCGTCGCGAGCAACAGCGCCTGTCGCCGTGCGGAGAGCGCTTTGGTTTCGATTTCCTGGGTCATCTGAGTGCGGCTCGGGTTTTCACAAGATGTAGCGTCGGCAAGCCGCAGTCTAACTGCTTCAATTCTGACCCCCCATTGCGGTGGTTATCAAGCGCCGCGGGGTGCAATCGCACCGGAAGGTCGGCTAATCTTCCACAGCAGGGGTTGGATCGGAGGCGATGGCGAAAGCGCGAAAGACAGCCAGGCCGCGGAAGATTTTCGTTCCGACAGTTCCGCAAGGCGCAACCTGGATCGAAAGCGACAGCTACGATCGCCGCGCCTGGAGCGAGATTCTTTCCGGCACTCCCGCGTTCAAGGACCTGACCGAGGCCGGCGGCGCGCTAGTCCCGCACTTCGACGCGCTGCTCGCGGATTTCTTTCTCGCGCTGTTCAAGTTCAATCTCGTAT
>JBAPSR010000453.1:0-2181 GCA_049281755.1 Binataceae bacterium (SeqCode) | reverse complement strand
AGATCGTGGAACCCGGTCGGCACGCCCGTGACCATCTCCTTTCGTTCGTAGAGCCGCTCGACCATCTTGATCGCGCCGACCGTCAGCTCGCGCATCCCGAAGAACGCGGGCCTGATGCGGCGCTCGGAAATCTCGAACACGCGATGCTCGGCGCTATCGAGGAACTCCTCGACGTTGGCGGGAGCGTCGTAGGCGCCAGAGGCGATCTCGGTCGCGATCGAGGCGAGGCTGCGCAACACCGATTTTTCGCGCACGATTCGCGCGTAGTGCGCGACGTTGGCCGCCGTCGGCACGATCGACGCCAGCTCCGCGATATACCCGGCGCCGCCGATCATCTCGAGCTTGCCGCGGTTGCGCAGCGCGTCGGTCAGCGTGATCGCATCGACCGGCTGGCTATGGTCCGACAGCTCGGCCATCGCGCGGAAGATCTCGCGATGCGACTCGCGGTAGAAATCTTCCGGGGTGATGGTTTCGAGCGCGAAGTTGATCGCGTCGTTGTCGAGCAGGATCGCGCCCAGCACCGATTGTTCGGCTTCGAGATTTTGCGGCGGAACGCGCCGCAGGATGTCATCCGCACCGTCTGCCACACCACCACCTCCGACGCGCGCGAGCTTATGTGAGGGGCGCGATTATGCGCGAACCGTCGCGCGCCATCAAGTGACTTTTTCAGATCAACACGATGTCCCGAGCTTGTGAAGAGGTTATCCACCGCGTATCGACAGCCGTTGTCCGGCGCGGCGGCGCGGATCCTTGCGCGCCAGCATCGGTCCGATGAGCATCCCGAACAGGAATCCACCGATATGCGCCCACCACGCCACTCCGCCCGCGATCGCCCCGTGCGAACCGGCCGCGATCCCGGCGTAGAGCTGCACTGCGAACCACAGCAGCAAGTAAATCGCCGCCGGAATTTCGAGCTTCATCAGGTAGAAAAAAATCGGCAGCACGGTCAGGATTCGCCCGCGCGGATAGAGGATGAAGTATGCGCCGAGCACTCCGGCGATCGCGCCCGACGCTCCGATCACAGGAACCATCGACGCGGGCGCCATCGCGACGGTCGCAATCGCGGCGGCGATTCCCGAGGCGAAATAGAAAGCCAGGTAGCGCCGCGGCCCCATCCTGTGCTCCACCGCCGCGCCAAAGATGAACAGGTAGAGCATGTTGCCCGCGATATGCCAGACGCCGCCGTGCAGAAATATCGAAGAGAGAATCGTCGCGAGCGGCGCCGCGATTGGTTCAAGCGAAGCGGCCGCCGATGGATGCGTCAGCGCCGCGCCCAGCGCGCCGGCCGCGGCCGACACCCGCGCCGGGATCATCGCGAATCGCGCCAGGAAGCCGATCGCTCCCGCACCGAGCATCAGCTCGTAGATGAAGACCGCGAGGTTGGCCGCGATCAACGCCGAGTTCACCAAAGTCAGGCGGCGCGGCGCGGCGCTATCGCGAAGCGGAATCATTTTACGCAAGCCAAAGATCGGCGGTATCGTACAGGCTGCCCGTGGGCGGAAGCGAGACGCATCGCGCACGCCGCGTCGCTTGAGGATCGCCGCGATGTGTGCGAGAAAGTTCGCGAGCCCGCGAGTGCGCGTGTCCGTGACTGACCGAGCCGGCGCGCGCGCGGGTTCAGCTTCAGGAGGTAAGAATCATGGAAGTTGTCTCACAGGAAGTGATGGTGACGACCGGCGCCGAGAAGATGCCGGCGCATCTGGCGCGGCCCGCGTCGGGCGGACCCTACCCCGCGCTGGTGGTGGTGATGGAAGCGTTCGGGCTCAACGCGCATATCAAGAGCATCACCAATCGCTTCGCGGCCGAGGGCTTCGTCGCGATATCGCCGAACCTCTATTTTCGCCAGCCCAACAACGTGGTCGCCTACAACGATCTGCCAAGCGCGTTCCGCCTGATGGGATCGATCAACGACGATCAGATCGTCGCCGACATGACCGCGGCGATAAATTTTCTCAAGACCCAAAAGGACGTGAAGCCGGCCTTCGGAACCGTCGGCTTCTGCATGGGCGGACGCGTGAGCTTTCTGACCGCGTGCCGCAATCCCGACGTGAAGGCGACAGCGCCGTACTACGGCGGCGGGATGGTGACCTCGCGCCAGGCTGGCGTGACGCCGCCGATCGCATATGTCGAAGGACTCAAAGGACCGGTGCTCGCGTTCTTTGGCGGCAAGGACGCGTTTAT
>JBAPSR010000452.1:0-4492 GCA_049281755.1 Binataceae bacterium (SeqCode) | reverse complement strand
CGCGCGGCGAGGGCAGCGAGTTCGAATCGATGCGCGAGTACACCGACGGCGACGATCCGCGGCACGTCGATTGGCACGCGACCGCGCGCCGCAGCCGCTTGATCGTTCGCCAATACCAGACCGAGCGCCGTCATACGGTGATCATCGCGGTCGATACCGGCCGCCTGATGGCGGCGCGGGTGGACGACAGCTCAAAGCTCGATCACGCGCTGGACTGTGCGGTGGCGCTGGCGCGCGCTTCGAATGAATTTGGAGATCGCGTCGGCCTGCTCGCATTCGACCGCGAGTTGCGCCTGGTGGTCCGGCCCAAATCGGGGCGCGGCGCCACGGCCGGGATTGCCGCCGCGACGCTGAAACTCGAGGCGGCGCCGTTTGAGCCGAACTATCGCGTGCTCGCGGAAAATCTGGCGCGCTTCCAGAAAAAGCGTGCGCTGGTAGTGGTGCTGACTGATTTCGTCGAAGGCAGCGCCTCGCGCGAGCTGGAAGCATACCTGTCGGTCGTCGCGCGCCGCCATTTAGTGCTGCTGGTCGCGCTGCGCGATCGATTGCTCGCCGAGGCCGACCGCCGCGACCCCGACATCACGCGCGAGCGGCTCTACCGCAAGCTCGCGCTCCAGGACCTGGTGGACGAACGCGAAGCCGCCATCGGCCGAATCGCGCGGTTCGGCGTCCAGACGCTCGACCTCGATCCGGCGCGCATCAATGCGCCGGTTTTGAATCGGTACCTGGCAGTGCGGCAGGCGGGCCTCCTTTGACCAGCCAATCAAGATCGATCCCCGGTCGCCGCCGCTTGAGCTGCCGCACATACGCGACGTAGGCCACGATCGCGCCGAGTGCGGCGGCGGCGCAGGCATAGCGCGCGCCGGTCGAGAGATTCGACTGGCGCAGAAAGCTCTCGATTGCCGCCGCGAGTACCAGCAGCGGAATCGCCGCAGCGACCATCTGCAGCGCCGGACGCGCTGCTTCACGAAGCGCCGTGGCGGTGCCGGAGCGTCCGGGAGCGACGACTGCTTTCGCGAGCACCAGTCCCCCGCAAGCGCACAGGATCGTCGCAAGCAACTCGGGTATCGCGTGCGGCAACAGCCACGCCCAGAATAACAAGCGGGTGTCGTCGTGCGAAAAAATCGACGCGAACGCACCCAGGGTCAACCCGTTGTAGAACACTAGGAGAAGCGTCGGGACTCCCGCTAGAATGCCGGTCGCGAACGCCAGCATCCCGACCTCGGTATTGTGGATAAACAAGCTCGCCGAAAAGATCGATTTGATCCCGAGCGTCAGGCTCTGATGACCGAGAAATTGCAGGCGCACCGCCGGCGAGCTGGCGAGCTGCTGCAGCTCGTCGGCGGGATACATCCAGCCGGGGATGCATACGTAGAGCGCGGCGGGATTGCGCGCGACTATCGCCGAGCCGACGATTGCGCCGGCGATCAGAATGGCGGCGGCCAGCATTTGCAGCCGCGCGGTCGCCGCCAGAGTCGCGGGAAAATCCGTGATGAAGAATTTTCCCGGCCCGCGCCGATGCGGCGGCGAGACCTGCAAGTGCGTGAACCCGCGCACGCACAGCGCATTCAGATAGCGGACCGCTTCCGGGTCGGCGTCGCGCGAGCGCAGGATCGCCAGGCGCGCCGAGTTCAGCCGGTACAGATGCGCGAGCTCGCGAATTTCGTCGAACGACGCGCGCCTGCCCGGACGCTCGATCCGATCGAGGATCGCTTCCATCTGGTCCCGCACCTGGCGATCGCGCGCGGCGTTCACGGACGCCTCTGATGAATACGAATCCCGAAGCTTCCGATACTCCCGTCCATGGACTGTTCTCGCCGGAGGGAGTGCGCCTGGATTTGCCGATCGCGGGGCCCGGGCTCAGGATCCTCGCCTACGCGATCGATCTCGGGCTGCTCGTGTTGCTGCTCGGTGCGCTCCTGCTTGCGTTGATCGTAATCTTGCCCGCGGGGAACTTTATCGACCACTTTTTTGGTTCTTTCTTTCATCAGGTTGCGCATGCGGCGCGCGAGGCTGCGCGCAACGCCAACGCGGGGCGGCCAAACCCTGCGGCCTTTGGACTGGTCGAGGGATTGATCCTCGCGGTTTTCCTGCTCGCGCATTTCGCGGTCGAGTTCGGATATTTCATCGTTTGGGAGATGCTGGCAAACGGGCGCTCGCTCGGGAAATACATTATCGGCTTGCGCGTCGTGCGGCGCGACGGGATGCCGATCGATTTGCGTGGCTCGATCGTGCGCAACCTGATGCGGATCGTGGACATGCTGCCCGAGTATTACGTGGTCGGGCTGGTCTCGATGGTGTTGTCGCCGAGCGGCGAGCGCTTGGGCGATCACGTCGCCGGAACTATCGTGATCCGCCTGGACCGTCCGCAGGCTGCGCCCGAGATCGCGCTGCGCGACGGTGCGCCCGCCCCGACGCTGACCCGGCAGCAAATCGCGCGAATCGGACCGCGCGAGCTGCAGCTCATCCGCGCGACCATCCGACGCGCGGGTTCGCTGCCCGAAGAGCGCAGCGCCGCGATCATCGCCGAGGTCGCCGAGACCATGCGCGCGCGCCTCGAGCTCACCGAGGTTCCATCAGGCGATCAGTTGGGATTCCTGCGCGATCTGCTGGCTTTTGCGGAACGCTACTCGCGCGGCGATTTATCCTGAGCGCGGCTACGGCGACGGCGAGGCGCCTTTGCTCGCGTCAATCTTTGTGAGCAGCACGTGGTTGCGCTGGACCTCGGCGTCGATCGCCGCGATCTGTTGCGCGTCCATCGGATGCAGCGTGCCGCGGTAATTCACCTGGGTGAAGCCGTCGCCTTGCCAGTACGCGTAGCCGTCGACTTCCACCTCGAGCGATTTTTCGTCCACCAGCTTGAGCGTGGTGACCTCGACCTCGCGGCACTGCGGCTTGCACGTGCTGCACAGCGAATCGAGCTGAAACCGGACTTGCGACGGATCGAGCAGCTTGACGCTGGACTTGACCACCGGCCACGCGGCGTTGCCGTAAACCTCAGTGCGCAGATAGATCGTGCCGTTCATCACGCCGAAGTAATAACTGGCCGGCATGACCGGCTCTCCGACCAGCTTGGTTTGCGACGGATTGACGCTCACGTGTCCGCCCCAGGTTCCGACGAAGTGCTGGTTCGCCGCCGGGAGCAGGAAGGTCGGCGCCGACGAATCGCCATTGGCGGTGTGGAGCACGTGAGCTTCAATCGAGGGCCTCGCCTCGGTCATCTGCGGCGCGGCGGGATTCGTTCCGCGTGTGCATCCGGTCCACGCAGCGGCCGCGAACAAGAAGCTGACGGCGATCGCGGCGGTGAGGCTATTGCGGGTATTCATCGCGCGGATTCTCTGCTGCCGCCCGGCGGACGGCCGCAGGGGCAACTTGAGTCCCCGCGGCCGAAGGACCGTGCCTATCGCCGGGCGCTTGGTCCGCGGCGGCGGGCGACACGCTCGGGCGCGGCAACCGGAGCGCCGTCCTGATCGCTCGGCTCGGAACTACGCGGTTCGGACTGATACGCGTCGAAAAGCGCGGGCACTGAAATCGAGTTCGAGCCGCGCGTCATCCGCGACCGCGCCGATCCCTCGAGCGCTTGCTGACAATCGACGCACCGCGCCGCCATCGGCACCGCCCGTAGACGCTCGAACGATATTTCATCTCCGCATTCCGGGCAAATTCCAAATTCGCCCTGATCCAGGCGAGCGAGAGCGCTCATTGCGTCGCGCAGGCGGGACTCGGCGAGATCGATCAGGCTGATATGCAGGTCAAGGTCTTCCTGGCTGCGCGCGTTGTCCAGATCGTCGGGCGAGAGCAGCACGGCGTGGCGTGTCTCGCTGCGCGCCAACTCGTCAAGGCGTGCAAGCTCTTGGTCGCGCATCTGCAGCAGCATCGCTTGCAGCGCGTCGCGCCGCGATATTCGCGAGACGTTGCGGCCCGCGGCTTCATGGCGCGTGCCTGAGCTGAAAACCTGGGAAGAGGCTTTTGATTCCTTGTGCATGGTCTTAAGTCCTTCGACTCGAGGGTTTCAATTCGAGTCGGATATCGAACAGTGGTGATGACCCGCAACCCGCCGGTTCGTCGTCAGGGGACCGCATTGCAGGCCGCGATTAAGCTGCAATTAAGAGGGAATTAGTGGCCGGAATCCGCGGACGCGGGGAGCAGTTTGCGCAGAAACAGGCGCGATTGCTCCTGCCAGACCGCCGGGCAGAGCCCCGCGCGTCGAACGCCGAAAGTGGGCCGAATCTGCGCGGAGTAGAATCCGATCCTCTGAAAGCCGGCCGCACTCGACGGCGCTCCTGGGCTTCCCGTCGTCCCGACTTCTTTGACCGTGTGGCTGTAGCTGCACCGATGCGACGAGGCCGCCGCCGGATAGCGCTTGAGCGCCGCCGATCCGAGCGGCTGCATGAGCTGAACAAACGTCAGCACTGCGAAGCTCGAGGCGATAAGCAGCGCGGTATTATGCCAGCGTTCGGTTCGGTAGAGGCTCATCCGATCCGATTAGACG
>JBAPSR010000451.1:0-2256 GCA_049281755.1 Binataceae bacterium (SeqCode) | reverse complement strand
GTGCGAACGTGTTGCCGTCGGTGCTGACGTACAGGCCTTTTTCAAATGCGCCGATATATACGTCCTTCGAGGTCGCACCCTTGTCGGCTTGGGCCGAGAGCGCCGCGATCGACGCGAGCCCGGTCTGTTCAGCGGTGAACGACAGGCTGCTAACGTCGGTTAGGCTTGCCTTCCAGACGCCCTGATTGGTTGCGAAATAGACCTCACCCGCTCCCGAGCTGGAGGCCACGTCGAATACTTCGATCGAGCTCGGGAAGTTTCCAACCGCGTTGAAGGTCGTGCCTCCGTCGCTGCTCCCCTCGACCCCCGTCCCGACCACCGCGGTGAACACCTTGGTTTTCGCCAGCGACGTACCGGCCAGGTCGGCGACCCAGGTCGCATTTCCGCTGCCTATTCCGCTCGCAGTGAAGCTGACGCCCCCATTGGCCGAGATGTACAAGCCGTGGTGTGCGGTGGCTACGAACAGAACGTCCGTGTCTCCCGGAATACCGGTATCGAGATTCATGTAGTTGATTGAGTCGCTGGGCAAGCCTGTCGCGGCTAACTGCGTGAAGGTCACGCCGTCGTTGCTGCTCCAGATGCCGCCGCGATCAGTCGCTGCAAAGACATCGCCGCTGTTGTTGTTCTGGAAACTGACCACCGTGCCCGCTTTAGGATCCCCCGCAGGCCACTGGCTGCTGTTCGACGTGATGGAGTCGGTCCAATCGTCGGTAGTGCTGTAAACCCCGCCGTTGGGCGATTGGAAGTGGCCGATCACATTCCCCGCGTTGGGCAGGTCGCTCGCGTTGGTGGTTCCGACGATGAACGCATCGCCTGCCGTATCCACCGAGATTCCGTGCAGAGCGCCGAGCGTGCTGCCCGGGCTGCCGCCGATCAGAGTCGAGTAGATGCTCGTGGTGCCTGCGGCGGCGAGCTCCACGACAAAGATATCGGAGGTTCCGGCGTACGCGCCGGGCGAGCCCCCTGCCGTCGGGAAATCCGGCGAGAAGGTGGTGCCGGACACGTACGGCGTGCAGTCGCTGTTGCATCCGGGATTGAGCGCGATTGCGAGACCCTCTTCATACCCTTTGCCGCCGATATAGGTCGCCCAGCTCGCGGACGGGAATGAGCTTGTCGGCAGGGTCGGCAGCTTCATCGCGAAGGCGTCTTGCGTGCCGGAAAAGCTGCCGGTGAGCGTGCCGTCGGTGTCGTTGGGGAAGTCGCTGTTGTTGGTGTTGCCAACGACGTAAATCGCGCCGGAGCTGTCGATTGCCACGCCGGTCAGATACTCGGTATCGGTCGAGGCTGCGCCGCCATAGGTCTGAAAAGCGTTCACGCCGCCGGTTGAGTCAACCGACAGCAGGAAGCCGTTCTCGAGGCTCGAGCCGACGAGCGTGTTCGATCCGCCGTCAAAATCTTTCGAGAGCGTCACGCCTGCGATTATGGGATTGCAGGCGGGCGTGCCGCCCGCGCCTTTGCATCCCGGCTCGACCGCGATTGCGACCGACTGATCGAAGAGGTCGCCGCCGAAGATGGACGCGAAGCTCTTGGCGCCGGTTGGAGAGAACTCGGCGACCCACGCATCGCCGTTTCCGAGCGTAGCCCCGGCGGGCTTCGTTCCCGGAAAATCCGACGAATCCGTATATCCCGTCACGAATAGATTGCCTGGCGTGCTCAGGGTGCTCGAGAAGTCGGGTGCGAGCCCGGTTCCCTCATCGAACCCGCTGCCGCCGATGATGGTCGAGTACACTCTCGAGCCGGAGGGATTGATGACCTCAACCCACGCGTCGCCGTCATTGGTCGCGGTCGCCTGCGCCGCGGGGCCGGTTGTGATTGGAAACTGTTTCGTGGTGCCGCCGGCGCACGCCTCGCAGTTGTCGTTGGCCCATCCGGTCAGATAGGCGAAGCCGTGCGAGTCGATCGCGACCGCGGTCCCCTCGGCAACGTCGCCGCCAATGAAAGTCGAATAAGTGATCTCCGGGTCTATGATCAGTTGCTGCGCGCTGTCGTAAGCGCCGACCTGGAGCGCGAGGCGCCGCGGGCCGCTCATGCGGTAGCGCACATCAACCGGACGGCGCATCCCGCCGATATTCTGCCAGGCCTCGGGCTTGTGCAGGACCAGCGCGACTTTGGCGACATGCAGCAGAGCGTCGCCGGCGGAATCGAGCTCGACCCGATCGACGCCGCTGAGGTTAAAGGCCGCGCGCGCGGGGTCCGCGCCCGGCGCCGCGAGCAGATCGAATTCGAGCTGTCCGCGGGTGCCATGATAGAGCACGT
>JBAPSR010000450.1:0-4436 GCA_049281755.1 Binataceae bacterium (SeqCode) | reverse complement strand
TCACCGGGAGCGGCGGCGATCGCGAGGAATCTCGCCCTGACGCATCGGCACCAGCTCCCGATGAGTTATGCAAAGTTCTCCGGACGGAGAGGGCAACGCGGCGCGATGCTTGCAATTCTTTTTCGCAAGCTTCGTGACGCGTGGGTGACGGATGCTGCTCTGCGTTTCTTTCTTCTAATCGCGCGTCGCTGACGCGCCGCGCTGAATAATGTCCCTCACCTAACCGTGTGCCAGTGGCACCTCCCTTTCAGGGCGAGGGATCAGACGAAGGGCGAGGATCAGACAAAGGCTATGAGGCTTATGCGCGCGGGGGATTTATATCCGACCAGAGTCGGCGCATGAATTCTATGTGCGACTCTACTGCCCAAAGCGTTTCGGGGGCGGCGCTTTCGGGGATTGCTTTGAAAATCGAGCCGGCGCTGGTGTCGCCGTGATCCTTGTCGACTTTTACGTGGACCGAGAAAAACAACAGCGCGTCGTCTGACAGATGGTAGTTGCGAGAGAGGCCGTCGATCACGCGCACGTATGCGTCGGGGTTGAAGAGCTCTGAACCTAGGCTGATTCCGGCCAGCGTCACGTACCACGGCTTCGAGTCCGCCAGCCAGTACATCCAGTGTTTCATTGCGGTCGCGTCGGGCGACATCCGCGCCGTTAGCAGGCGCTCGCGCGGGATTCCGATCGCCTCGCCGAATTCGAGATACAACTCGGGATGCGACCGTCCGACGCCGGAGACGCGGCCCAGCTCTTCTTCGATCAGGTTTTCGACGATCGATTTGCGTGCGGGAAAGTCGTCGCACTTGGCGTAGATCAGTCCAAGAATATTGGCGTTGTGCGCCTTGTTGCCGATGAAGAGCTGCGTCGCCCACCATCGCAGTTGATCTATCGTGAGTTCTCCGCGCTCAATTTTTTCGATCGTCGGATGCGATTTCAGCGTGCGATTATTGCGCTCCAGGCGCGCGATCAGCGCGTTCAGCTCGCCGATTCCCTTCTGCACGTCCATCGTAGGATTCTCCTCCTGCCGATCCGCGCTCGCGCGGCTATCGTGGCGCGGCCGCGGCTTGTTCGGCGGCGATGCGGCTTTCGATCGCGCGTTTCAATTCCGCTTTTTTGATCTTGCCGACGTTGGTCAGCGGCATCGCGTCGATTATCTCGACCCGCTCGGGTAGCTTGAAACGCGCAAGCCCGCGCTGGGCCAGGAAGCCCGCCAGTCCCTCGAGCGAGAGCGCAGCGCCCGGCGCGAGCGTAACGAACGCGCACGCTTTTTCGCCCATCCGCGCGTCGGGCATCGCGACCACGGCGGCGGCGATTACGGCAGGGTGCGCGATGATGTGCGACTCGACCTCTTCGGCGCTGATCTTCTCTCCGCCGCGATTTATTTGATCCTTAATCCTGCCCGCGACGATCAGATTCCCGCTTGCGGTCTGCCGCACCAGGTCTCCGGTGCGATAAAACCCATCGGCGGTGAAGCAGATGCGATTCTCCGCTTCGGCGCGATAGTAGCCGCGAACGGTATATGGCCCGCGGCACCATAGCTCTCCAATCACGCCGGGTGCCACGTTGGTGCCGTCAAAATCGACGACGCGAATTTCATCGCCGGACGACGCCGGGCGGCCCTGCGTCGTGCACGAGAGCTCGTCGCCTTCATCCAGGCGCGTGTAGCACAGCACCCCCTCGGTCATCCCCAGCACCTGCTGAACCAGCAAGTTGGGAAGGACGCGGCGTAACTCGCGCGCCGTTGGCTCCTGGAGCCGCTGCCCGCCTACCATGATCACGCGCAGACTTTCCAGAGCGTCGCGTAGGTTATCGGGGAGCATGAGAATCGAAATTGCCAGCGCGGGGACGCATGGAAGATGCGTCGCCCGCTCGGCGGCTGCTATCTGTACGATATCGGCGGCTTGCGCCGACTCCGACAGGATTGTCGTCGCGCCGGCCATCAGCGCGCCCACCAGGCCGGGCGCTCCGAGCGCGAAGTGATGCTCGACCGGCAGCGCGATGAGCACGCGCGAATCGGCTGTGAATCCGCATACCGGTGCGGAAGCCTGCGCGCCGCAAAGATAATCGGCGTGCGATCGCGGAATCAGCTTCGGCAATCCTGTGGTTCCACCGGAGAGGAGAAGGATCGCGAGGTCGAACGGATCTCCGACGCGCGAACCGATCTCGCCGCGCGGGTCGATTGGAGAATCGAGCGAGATGGTTTCTTCGGCCGGCTCGGTGGTGAAGATGGTTCGCAGGCCGGGCGAGCGCGTGCGCAACTCGCGCGCGAGCGCCGCATGATCGAAGCCACGAAATCTCGGCGCGACCGCGATCGCGACCGGATTTGCGAGTGCAACCAGATGCTCCAGCTCGGCGCGTCTGAGCGCCGGCAGCGCCATCACCGGCACCGCGCCGATCTCCGCGCACGCGAGCATCAGCGTGACGAACTCGACGCGGTTCGGGAGTTGCACGATTATCCGATCGCCGCGCTCGATGCCGCGGCTTTCGAGCAGCGCTGCGAGCCGCGCGGTCTCGCGCAGCATCGCGTCGAAACCGAGTCTTTGCCGCGCGTCAGCGATCGCGATCGCGTCGGGACGCTCGGCTGCGTGACGCCGCGCTGCCGCGCCTATCGCCTGCGCGATCGTCTCGCGGCGCCAGTGGCCCTCGCGCAGGTAGCGCTCGGCGGCCTCGGCAGGATATGGAGTCCATCCTTCAAGCATGGCTGCCTTCAAAGCATCAGCGCGGCCTTTATCGGCTGGCGAGCGAGCCCGTGACCATCAGAAAAACCTCGTCGATAATTTTTGCGCGCTGCTCGAAATCGCGAGCGGGTTCATACCAGGTGTAGAACCAGTTCATCGCGCCGAACAGCAGCGACGTGATGATGCGGCTTTGCTCGCGGTCGAGCGCGCGCCCGCGTTCCTCAGCGAGCTGCTCGACGAGCTTGCGGCACAGGCGCGAGTACTCGCGTTTGAGCCGCGCGATCTCGGCCTGGTAGCGGCCCGAGAGCGAGTCGGCCTCGCGCACCAGCACTTTCATCTCGGCCAGATTGCTCATGTGATATTCGAGATGACCGGCGATAAACTGGCGCATCCGGGCGTCGGCGCCTGGAGCCGAACGCGCGGCCTGCTCGGCGCGGCGCAGCAACTCTTCGAACGCGCGGCGCGAAATCAGGTACAGAATCTCCTCTTTGTTGCGCAGATAATAATAGATGCGCGGGAACGAGATTCGGGCATGGCCGGCGATATCGCGAATCGACGCGAGCCCGAAGCTCTTCTCCGCGAACACCGCCGCGGCGGCGTGCAGGATATGATCGATATTGGCGTCGTAGCGTTCGTCGGGAGCAAGTGCGCGCGACGGAGATTTGATTCGGGTGACGCGCCGGACGGCGGGTTGAACGATGGCTTTCTTCAAACGCGATGCCTCCCGTTCAAGGTTTGCCCGCCACGCGCGCGAACGCAAGCCATCGCCGCGCGGCTCACAGATAGCGGCGGCCGGCGGTCGGGTCGGGCGCGGGAATCTCGAGTTTGATCAGCAGATTGTTGACCTCGGTTTCGAACTCCGCCCGCATCTGTTCATTGCTGCGGCGCCTGAGCCCCATCTTCACGTAGTCGAACTGCCGCTTCGAACCCGACTTGCCGAACATGTCGAGCCCGGCCGGATACCATTTGGCCAGATGCTTTATCAGCAGCGCGCGGCCGCGCTCGCCTTCGCGCTCCAGATACCGGCGCATCAGCCGATAACCGAAAGCCGCGTGGCCGAGCTCCTCGCGGTAAACCCGCTCGGCGATTTTGGCGAGCGGATGATAGGAGCATCCGACCCACTCGTAGCCCATGTACGCGCCTTGGCGGTCGGCGAAAAAGCTGAACAGGCCGTACTCGATCCAGTCCTCGGCGCGATCGCGCATCTCGAAGATATAGATCGGCATCGGCGTCGCCATGAACGCGTCGTCGACGATGACGCCGAGCTCGCCGAGCAGGCGCATCCAGTAGCTCGCGTGGCGGACCTCGTCGGACCAGAACGCGGCGTACTCGGCCTTGTCCTCGGCGGTGGGAGCGAGCGCGAGCGGCTTCACGAGCGTGCGCTCGGGCATCAGCATGTATTCGGATTCGATTCGCGACTGAATCGAGAGCATCCGGACGAGCAAGTCCTTGTACTCGGGCGGCAGCGCGTCAGGGCCGGTGAATTTTACGGGTTCGCTGGTTTCGGTCTGGTGTTCCAACGTCTTGTCCTCGCGACGTTTGTCTAACGATCGGCTGTTCTGAACGATAGTTCAGTAAACCATCGCAAGAGAAAGCTGGCAAGCTCCGCTACCCCGCCATCGTGAGGCCGCCGCTGATGCTGATCACCTGGCCGGTGGCGTAGTCCGAATCGGACGAGGCGAAGAATGCGACCGCACCAGCCAGATCTTCCGGCTTGCCGAGGCGGCGAAACGGAATTCCCCGCGCCATCGATTCGAGCACGCC
>JBAPSR010000449.1:0-1625 GCA_049281755.1 Binataceae bacterium (SeqCode) | reverse complement strand
ATCTAAGTGCATCAAGCGTGAACGGCGCGAGCAGCGCGTCGAGCGACGCATCGAGCAGCGCCGCCGAAAAGCCCAGGCTCGCGCCGATCTCCGCGACCGCCGCGCGGCGCGCCGAAAAATCGCGCTCGCGCCATCGCTCGAGCACCGAGGCGAGCACGCTCGCCGCATGCAACGGGTCGTGAACCTCGCCGGCGCGCGCGCCTATCCGCGAAATGGCGCTCGAGATTCCCGCGGCGCTCACTTGCTCGCTCACCGGCGCGCCGCCGCTTGGAACGATTCGATCGATAGCGCGCATCCCCGCGCTCCCGCGCCAAGCACCCGCCCGAGCACGCGCACGCATCCGCCTTCGACTACTCCCAGGTCCTCGGTCAGAATCGCCGAAACCGAACACACGTTGGCCAGGTCGATAAACGCGAGCATCCCAGGCGCTCCGTCCGGCACGCGCCGCATCGACGCCGGATCGATCGCCATCGGGCGCATCCACGGCGGAGCGAGCTTCACCCGCGCTCCGGGCGCGCCGCCGTATCGCGAGTTGAACCGTGTCGCGTCATAGAGCTGCGAGCACAGCTCCGTCATGCCGTACTCGTTGATCACGAGATCCGCCTCGACGCCCAGTAGTTCGACGGCGCTCGACGCGACCTCGGCCGGCGAAAGCGGCACGCGTTGCCCCTTCGGACCCCCGGTGTCCATCATCCGCGAGCCCGCGGGCATCATCAGGCGCTCGTGCGATTCGGCCAGCCGCTCAAAAATCGCCGCGAAGGCGGCAGTGGTGCCCAGGATGCATGCCGGCTCGTGCGCAGCCGTCGCCTCGCGCAGGAACATGAGCGCTGCCGCCGTATCGACACGGCCGCGATCGGCGACACATCGCGATTCTCCGCGGCCGAACTCCTCGATACACCAGGTGATCATCGCCGACAGCGACGACTCCGGCATCCGGTCCGCCGTCGGATGCATCGCGAGCATCCGCATCCGCGCGCCGTCGGGAAACAGCATCGCGCCCAGATGCGCAATCGCCGACGCGCGGTAAACCTCGGGCCTGGCGATAACGTGGCGACCGCGCCGCTCGGCGCCGATGGTCGTGCCGCTGGTCAGAAACTCTCTCGCGCCGGGAATCGAGGCGAAACCCGTCGGGGCAAGCTCTGCGTATTTGAAGGCGATCGTACTGACGAGCGGAATCTGCTCGGGCGATAGAACCGCGTCAGAGGTAACCCCAAGCTGGCGACAATAGTCCTTATACGATGCGATAGCATCATACTGATAGCAAAAGACCTTCATTGCCAACGCATCAAAGGCTGCCGGTTCAGGCTTGTGGATAAACCCCATTACTTCGCTGACTATTCGGCTGACGGTGGAATCCATGATGATGCTGGAAGAACCCGGACGATCCGACTCTCCGATGATGTCGCGACGATGGGGCCGGTTCAATCCCGCGAGGTCTCAAAATAAGCCGGATCCCCCGTATTTACCGCACGACTGGAAACAGCTAGTGTGCGGGCTGTGGTGGTGGAGAGGCGGGGCCTCACGGGCGGCGCAACTGCCGGGCAAGTGAGGCGTCTGGCACTAGTGGAATCGAAGACTGTTAATAGATCTCTCTGTTACCGCCGTATTATGTGTAACGCTTTTTG
>JBAPSR010000448.1:0-2766 GCA_049281755.1 Binataceae bacterium (SeqCode) | reverse complement strand
GAATTAGTCCGCGCAAGAGCTGGGCGATCCGTCTAGAATCTATCCTGCCGAGGCGCCGGTCCGCGCGCGCCCGGAGGAGAGGCAAGTGCCTGAACCCACTCCGGTAAAATCCGAGGCGCAAGTCCGCGGCGAGTTGATCGCTCCGTCGATGCGGCGCCACGCATGGATCAATATCGTCGGACCGCTATGCGCGATCTTCCTGGGCGTCGCGGGCGCCGCTATCTACCTGAAGCCGATCGGCACGCTGCGATGGATCCAGCAGACGCGGTTGGCGTGGTCCGGCGTTACGCAAAACGAAATCGCGCTCGACGACGGCCTGATGACTTACTACATCACGGGCGGATATTGGGATCAGGATCCGGTCGTGATGGTCCATGGGCTCGGCCCCAATGCGGCGCTGGTCTGGCGCAACGTGATGAGCCCGATAGCCGACGCGCATTACAAGGTCGTCGCGCCCAATCTGTATGGTTTCGCGGGCTCGGAACATAAGCAGATCGACTACTCGATCGCGTACCAGGCCGGCGCGCTCGCGCAACTGATCGACAAGCTCAAGCTCGAGCATATCAATCTGGTCGGCTCCGACCTGGGCGCCGACGTCGCGCTCTATTACGCGGTCGAGCATCCGGACAAGGTCGAGCGCTTGATTCTGGTTTCAGGCGGGATGTTCGGCGCGGCGGGCGCCGCGCGCCTGCGCAAGGGGATGCTCCCGACGACGCCCGACGCGCTCGGGAACTATATCTCGCAGAGCTTTTTCGATTTGCCCCCGATGCCCGATTTCATGAATCAGCGGATGCTCGCGGCGCTGGCCGACGATTTGCCCGCGCAAACCGACATGCTGAACTCGGTGCCGAGAGACGAGGCGCATATCCGCTCAAAGATCGGTCAGATCTTCAACACGCTGACGATCATCCTGTGGGGCGCGAAGAATCCCTACTACACCACCCACGACGCGGAGGCGCTTCACGCCGCGCTGCCCGGCTCCGCTACGGTAGTCTTCAAGACCTCGGGACCGTTCCCCCAACTCGAGCATCCCGACGACTTCGCCGAGTCGGTCATCTTCATCGTCAAGCAAACCGAAGGCGGCACCTGATCGCCACTGCGAACTCGGGCGGCTTGCGTCGCGGCTTTCGCTCTGCGATAAGCGGGTTTTGCAACCCGCACAAGGAGCGGACGTGATGAAGCTCTACAACATGAATCTTTCCAACTTCGCGACCAAATGCCGGATCGCGATTTACGACAAGGGCGTTGCGGTCGAGATCGCGCCGATCCCGAACAACGACATGAAGTCGCCCGAGTATTTGAAGCTCAATCCGCTCGGCAAGGTGCCCACGCTGGATGCCGACGGCCTGATAATCGCCGAGAGCGAGGTAATCAACGAGTACCTCGAGGACAAGTTTCCGACTCCTGCGCTGCTGCCCAAGACGCCGGAGGGCCGCGCGCGCGTGCGCGCATTCACGCGCTTTCACGATCTCTATCTCGAACCGCCCCTGCGCGTGCTGTTCGGGCAGATGAACCCCAAGACGCGTGACGACAAAGTCGTCAATGAAAAGCTGAGCGACGTGAACCTGCGTCTCGATCAGCTCGACAAGATGCTCTCGGACGGCGGTTTCGCGTGCGGCTCGGATTTCACACTGGCCGATTGTGCGCTCGCGCCGACGATCTTCTTCACGGTGAATCTGCTCGGGATGTTCGGCGCGAAGCCTCCGCTGGAAGGACGCCCCAAGGTGGCCGCATGGTGGACGCACGTACAGACCCGCCCATCAGTGAAAAAAGCACTCGGTGAGATGGCCGAAGCGCTAGCCGCAATGAACCGCGGCGCCCGCTGAGTCGCGCCGGGTCCAACGCGCAACCGCAACCGCTCCATGAGCGCTTCCTGATTATGGCATAGCATGCCATAATCCATATGCCGCCGATCATCCTCGAAGCACGGGACGTAATTGGTGGTGGGCGCTATCTGCAGGAAGTCCGAATCTCGAAGTTCCCGCCGAGTGCCGGTTCGCTTGAGGGAATCCGTTACGCCCTATGTCTGGTCGACCTTGAGAGCGGCGAGGTGATCTTGCTGTACGACGTTCATCGCGGAAAATCTCATCATCGGCATCTGCGCGGCGCGGAGGCCGCGTACGAGTTTTCGGACGAGAGTAAGTTGCTCGATGATTTCTTTCGCGAGGTGGCTCTCATTCTGGAGAGAGCGCTATGAGCGCACGCACGCTTAATATCGGTATCCGCGGCGGCGTCGAGCGATCAAAGGCGCTGCGCGAAACATTGCGGCGGGTCGAGGGCGGCGACCTCAGGCCGCAGGGGTCGGGGCTTTATTTCGAGACCGTCGATGAGCTTAGACGGATCCTGACTGATAAACGTCTGGAGCTATTGTTAGCGATTGCTCGCCATCACCCGGCGTCGATTCACGAACTTGCCGGTCTGGTGAAGCGCGATTACAAGAACGTCAGCACGGATGTCACTCTGCTCGGGCGCCTCGGCCTGGTCACCCTTAAAACTCGAGCCGGCAATGGGAGAGCACAAGCGCCGAGCGTGCCCTATGACGAAATCCGCGTGACCATCGATCTGCGTCGGCCACGTCCCGCCCGCGCTGCGTGAGCGGTTGCCTACCAGGGCAGGCCGCATAAATCGATCGGACTGCCGGGCCATTCGCGGGTGGTGAGTTTCAAGACCATCGTGTCTTGCGGATAGGTGACGATTCCTGACGGTTGCCAAAATCGCGTTGGACCCTCGACGTGAATCCATCCGGCCTTTTCGTACACCGGTGCG
>JBAPSR010000447.1:0-1707 GCA_049281755.1 Binataceae bacterium (SeqCode) | reverse complement strand
GAAGAAGGCAGCCAATGGGTACACTAAAATCACGTCGTCATTACTCACTGAACCGGCAAATCACAGCGGAAAAGTCCGGCCAGGCGATGCTCGAGTTTGCAGTCACAGTGACCGTTGCCCTCCTCCTGCTGTTCGGAACCATCGATTTCGGCCGCGCCTTGTACGACATGGAGGTGATGTCCGGGCTCAGCCGCCAGGGCGGCAACCTCGCCTCGCGCGGGAGCTCGATAGCCGATGCCGTCTCGGCGGTGATCGCGGGTCAGGCCCCCCTGAATCTGAGCACTAGCGGCGAAGTAATCATCACCTCAGTCACCAACAGCAGTGGAAAGTACACCATTACCGGACAGGCATCGCAGGGCGGAATGAACCCTGCCCCCGCGAGCCAGATCGGCACCGGAGTCGGAAGCACCGTCACCCCCAGTACTGCGGCCAAAAACATGCTCCAGCCC
Organism: Binataceae bacterium (SeqCode); assembly: GCA_049281755.1. Classification (GTDB taxonomy): domain Bacteria; phylum Desulfobacterota; class Binatia; order Binatales; family Binataceae; genus JBARDN01. The sequence continues at coordinate 1,258 of JBAPSR010000447.1, read as the reverse complement.
AACCAGACGATCTACGTCGCGGAAATATTTTACACATTCCATCCAGTCACTCCGATTGGAACCATGCTCAAATCCGCGCTGCCTTCGACCTTGTACGAAGCAGCCTATTTCTAAGAGGACCAGAAAATGAACCTGCCGCGGCGAGCGCAAAATAAAGCTATCAAATCCGGGCAAGTCCTGGTGATGTTCACGGTCATGATTCCTGTCCTGATCTGCTTCGCCGGACTCGCAGTGGACCTGGGCAGGGCCTACGTGACCAAAACCACTATGTCCAAAGCGGTTGACGCCGCCGCGCTTGCGGCGATGAACAACCTCAATCTCGGCCAGACCGAGGCCTTGCTAATCGCCCAGAATGCATTCAATGCCAACTACGGATCAAATCCGCCGGCGGTCTCGATTGTCTATTCGACCGACTCCAATAACAACATGATCGTGAACGTCAGCGCCTCGACCACGATGAACACGATCTTTCTTGGCCTGGTGTCAGGCACCAAGACCGTGACCGTCGGCGACAGCGCGCAAGCTACCCGCAATCCGCTGGTCATGTCCCTGATTTTGGACAAGTCGGGCTCGATGGAGCAAAACGGCGGCGAGCAGGCGCTGCCTGGCGCGGTCAAAAGTTTCATCAGCTATTTTAACGATTCCACGGATCACGTTGCCGAGATCAGCTTTTCCACCATGGCCAACGTTGACGTCGCGATGTCCCAGCCGTTTATTTCCGCCATCGATAGCGCCGTCAACGCGATGCAATTCGGCGGCGGAACCAATTCGTATGCCGCGATGCTCGATGGGCAAACTCAGATCCAGGATGCTCCCAATCTGGGCACGAACGAGCGCAAAGTCGTGGTTTTCTTTACCGACGGCTGGGCCAATATGCTGCAGGACAGCCTCGCCTGCACCACACCGACCAAGGGGGACCCGAATCCCGCCGCGGTCCCGATGCTGTACGGCGGATGCGACCCCGGCGATACCTCTTTGGGTTACTGCAGCGGAGAGGTCTTTATGTTCACCTCTACCGGGACTCAGACCACATGCCCTAACTTGGGATTCACCAGCAGCACCAGCGGCACCACCACCGATAAAAGTGCGACTTTCCCCGCCCAGGATACCGGAACGCAGGAAGCGCTTTATCCAGTGAACCCGACCGGCATGACCAATGTCGCCACCGACGCCGATTATCGCACCGTTCAGTTGGCCGATACCATGCGCACGCAGAATGTCGTCGTTTACGCGATCGGCTTGGGTAGCGCGATTAACC
>JBAPSR010000446.1:0-3042 GCA_049281755.1 Binataceae bacterium (SeqCode) | reverse complement strand
CTCAAAAGCGTTCTACAGCCCGATCACAGATCGAATCACTCTGCCGCCGCGCGAACTTTTCGCGAGCGCTGAAGAATATTACGCCACAGCGCTGCACGAGACCGTCCATTATGCCGATTTCCGGATTATGCCGCGTTTATTAGGCTGACCTCTGTGGCCGTGGGTTACCGGCTCGAAATATCGGCATAATTCGGTTGTGCATTTCCTCGCATCCAACGTTCGACGCGCGATTGAAACTTGTCCTATAGGGTAGGCCGGCTGCGCCGGGGCGGGGAGTTGCTGACGCTTAGCGACTCGGTTGACGGCGCCGACTTGAACCCACGCGAGGGGTTGCGCCGCCGATCGAACCGGGATGGGACGAGCGAAGTGGCCCTGATTCGCTGACGATCCGATCCTCCGAAACCAGTGGCCTCGCCTTTCGCCAACACGAGAGGAGAGGCATATGACGTTCCCACGGATTACTGGCCGCGCGAGGGCTGGTGAGGCGCAATGGCCGCGGTCTCATCGGCGAACTTTCATGGAGCGGTTGGCCGCGCAAGGCTACTCGCGATTCACGCTGCGCGAATACGAATCGATCGCCGACAGATTTTGCGCGGCAATCGAGAAACGAGCTCTTAGCTCGGGCGACCTGGACGGCGCTACCACAGAGCGTCTTCGGCAGGCGGTGCTGAAGGAGATTCCCGAATACGTTCGCACGTGGGGCAAGTTCTGCCTGGGGCGGTTCATCGAACATCTGAGCGAAGCCGGTGTAGCGACTGTCCCGGAACCGCCGGCGAAAAAGGCAACGGCGCTGGACCGCCTGCGCGACGAATATGAGTCCTACCTGCGCCGCCAGCGCGGATTGGCCGACGGCACGGTCAGGAACTGCCTATACTACATGGAGCGGTTCGTGGCCTTTCGCTTCGGCGGCCAGCTCGGCGACCTGAACGCGATCACGCCCGACGATATCGTCGCTTTCCTGTGCAAGCTTAAAGCCGGATCGAAGCCCCGCCGCCACAAAACGCTGCCGTCTCATCTGCGCAGTCTGTTCAAGTTCCTGTTCTGGAGCGGCAAGACCAGGCGCAATCTCGCCGACAGCCTGCCGCGCGTTGCCACCGGCGCCGACCAGCTGCCGCGCTATCTCAAGCCCGAAGAGATCCAGCGGTTGATCGAGGCGGTTCGCACCGACGATGACATCGGGCAGCGCAACTACGCGATGTTGCTGCTCATGGCGCGGCTGGGACTTCGCGCGCCCGAGGTTATCGCGATCCAACTCGACGACATCGACTGGCGCACGGGCGAGATCCTCATCCGCGGCAAGGGCAAGCTGCACGACCGCATGCCGCTTCCCGCGGACGTGGGCGAAGCGATCGTGGATTACATCAGAAGCGGACGAGCCGGCCACTCTCGTGCGTTGTTCGTCTCGGCGAGGACGCCGCATCATCGGCCCTTCAAGAATGCCCAGATCATAAACACCGTACTGGAGGACGCGTTCCGGAAGACCGGCCTGAAGCCGCCGCAGAAGTACGTCGGCTCGCATCTGCTGCGCCACAGTCTCGCTACCGACATGCTCCGCAAAGGAGCGTCGCTCGACGAGGTCGGCGATGTGCTGCGCCATCGCTCGCGCATGACGACGACGATCTACGCCAAGTACGACCTCGATGCGCTGCGCTCGATCGCACGGCGGTGGCCGGCGGGAGGAGACGCTCGATGACGCCCCTAACCGTCCGCCTCAAGCAGTACATCGCCGTCCGGCGCAGCCTCGGCTACGACCTGTCCTTCCCCGAACGAGTCTTGCGCCGCTTTACCGAGTTCGCCGACCGCGAACGTGCTGATCACGTCACTGTCGATCTGTTCCTGCGCTGGAAGGATCTCTACGGTTCGGCCAACAGCTACACCTGGTCGAGACGGCTCAGCATGGTGCGGGTCTTCGCCAGTTGGCTGCAAGGCTTCGATGCGCGCACCGAGGTTCCACCGCCGGGCATGATCTCCAATAAGCCGCGCCGGGCGCACCCCTACATATATACCGATGATCAGATCGCTGAGATCGTGACGGAGGCGGGGCGGCTTCCATCTTCATACGGGTTGCGCGGATGGACCTGTTCGACGCTCTTCGGCCTGATCGCCGTCACCGGACTGCGCGTGAGCGAGGCGATCGGACTCGACGACAAGGATGTCGATCTCAATGAAGCCGTGCTGGCCATCAGGCGCGGGAAGAACGGCAAGAGCCGCTTCGTTCCGCTGTCCGCATCCGCAGCCGAACGGATGAGGGCCTACCGCGCAGAACGGAACCGGATCCTTGGTACTAGCCGAGTAGCGTTCTTCCTGCTCGAGAATGGCGAACGCCCCGGCGACTGCTGCGCCCGCTACAACTTCGCGCGGGTCTGCCAGCGAATAGGCCTGCGCGAGCGGCAGGCCTTCAACAAACATGGGCGTGGCCCGCGCATTCACGATCTGCGGCATACCTTCGCGGTGCGCACGATCATGGACTGGTATCGGCGCGGCCTCGATCCGGACCGCGAGATGCTTAAACTCAGCACCTATCTGGGGCACACCCACCCTGATCACACCTACTGGTACATCGAGGCGATCCCGGAACTGCTGCAGCTCGCTTGCGAACGCGCTGGACGGAACCTCAGCGAGAGGGGAGCGCGATGAAAGCCCATCCGCTCCCGATCTACCTGCAGCGGTTCTTCAGCGAACGCCTCGCGATGCAGCTTCGCGCCAGCCCGAACACGGTGGCGAGCTACCGCGACACCTTCCGCCTGCTCCTGAAATACGCCGCCGATCGCCTCGGGCGGGCGCCGACTGCGCTTCAGATCGCCGATATCGATGCGGACCTCGTTGGAAACTTCCTGACCTTCGTCGAGACCAACCGTGGCAATGGCGCGCGCAGCCGCAACACACGCCTGTCGGCGATCCGCTCGTTCTTCGCGTACGTCGCGGTCAATGAACCGCAGCTACTGCATCACTGCCAGAAAGTGCTGGCGATGCCCTCCAAGCGGTATGAGAAACGGACGATCGACTATCTCACCCACGCAGAGATCGAAGCTCTCATCGGAG
>JBAPSR010000445.1:0-1894 GCA_049281755.1 Binataceae bacterium (SeqCode) | reverse complement strand
GGCTTCGAGCTCGCGGCGCATCCGGCCCGCTTCCTCGTAGCGAAGGGCCTTGGCGGCGTCGTCGCGGGCGCGTGCGAGGTCGCCGAGCAACGCGCCGCTGCGTCCGCGCAGAAAGCCTAGCGCTTTGTGCACGCGCGCGGCGTAGCCGTCTTCATCGATACTCGCGTTGCACGGCGCCGCGCATTGGCCCATCTGGCCGTAGATGCACGGCGAGAAATCCTCGTCGGGATGAAGCTTGCCGCTGCAGGTGCGCAGGCCGAGAGTCCGCGCGAGCGCGCGCACGGCACCGTCCAGGCTTTTGCGCCCGATAAACGGGCCCAGATGCATCACGCCGCGGCGCGCGGTCATCTTGGTGGTCAGGACGATGCGCGGAAAATCGTCCATCAGGTCGAGCTTGATGAAGTACGCCGGCGCAGCGGATTTGAGCATCCGGTTGTAGGTCGGCTTGAGCTCGCGAATCAGCCGCGCTTCGAGCAAAGCCGCTTCCAGAGCGGACGTGGTGAGGCGAGTGTCGATTTTGTAAACGTGGCTGATCAGCTCCGCGGTCTTGGCGTTCACCGCCGAGTTGAAATAGGAGCTGACCCGATCGCGCAGGCGGCGCGCCTTGCCGATATAAAGAATATCGCCGCGCGCATTGCGCATCAGGTAAACCCCGGGCGCGTGCGGAAGCTTCGCGATCTCTTCCGGCGGCACGTGACGCTCGAACCGGCGCCCGGAAAGGCCGCGGCCGTGGTCGTCGAGCAGGCGATCGAGCCGCGTGATTCCCATCTTCGCCGCGATCTCGAGGAAGATCGAAAGAATTTCCGCCGCCATCCGCGCGTCGCCGAGTCCGCGATGACGCCCTTCCGTCGCAAGCCCGAAATGCTCCGCCAGCGAATCAAGCCGGCGGCGGCGCAGCGACGGCACGTAGCGCCGCGACATCCGCAGCGTGCACAGGACAGGATTGCGCAACCCCATCCCAAAGATGCGCCGGAACTCGAAATCCAGAAATCCGCGATCGAATGCCGCGTTGTGCGCGACCATCACCGAGTCGCCCATGAACTCGCGAAACTCCGGCAGCACGCGCTCGATCGGCGGCGCGGACGCAACCATCTCGTTCGTGATCGAGGTGAGCCCGGTGACGAAGCGCGGGATGAATCCCTGCGGGCGGACGAGACTCGAAAACGAATCCACCAGCCGCCGCCCGATCATCCGGTACGCGCCGATCTCGATGATCGTACCGGGGCCCGCGCGTCCGCCGGTAGTTTCAAGATCGACGACGGTGAACTGCGCGTCGTCGAGCGCGACACGGTAGCGGTCGCTCGACTTGAGCGACCACATCGCCGTGGCAGCATCGAAAGCGAAATTCCGATCGCCGCCGAGCAGACGATAGACAAGCTGCGCGCCAAGTTCGGTGTCGGAAGAGAGACCCTTGAGCAGCAGACCGGCGAGCTCGTTCGCGTCGGCGCCGCCTGGATGCGACTCGAGGAACGCGTAGAGCTTTTCGCGGACGGTAGCGTGCGGATCGCCGGAGGAAAGCGGCTCCGACGCTGCCGATTCTGTGTCTGGTGTGCGATATTCCTGCATCCACCCTGCCTCATCACCTTCGTCGCATCTTCGCTTTAGCATCGTAAGGGCCTGAACGGCAATGCTCGCGCCCGAAAACAAAGCGCGAACAGAATAGAACGCGGTTGTATGCGTGGGTTCGCTCCGGGAATTTTGATGATCGCATTCTGGAATTGTTTTGACAATTGCTGGAGATTTTGGCTCTTGAACTGGCTTCACTTATGATTTCGTTCTTTTTTCGCTAAGCAGAATAAACGCCTCTCTAGCGCCCCTCGCGAGCCACAACCATCGGTTGGCGGCGTCCCTTATCGGTATTCTACACAGAGCGTCGAGGAGCATAAGGCTGAAC
>JBAPSR010000444.1:0-3308 GCA_049281755.1 Binataceae bacterium (SeqCode) | reverse complement strand
TAAGGGTATGTTCGGCGTAACGGAACCGCTCTCGAGCCCGCCTTCGGCCAGTCCGGACGAGACTGACAAGTTGTCGGCCGTGGCCCCTGAGGCATCGCCCGCGCCTGCGCCAGCGCCCTCGGCGGTTACGACTTTCTCGGAGTCCGACCTTGGGCCTTCGATCGCGACCGCCCTGCCAAGCACGACGGCGACGCCGCTTCCACCAGTATCAGTCCAAACATCGACCCCTGCCGCTGTATCGCCCGCACCGTCTGCGACGCCAACTTCTGCGCCGCATGCTGGGGCGGGGAGATGGCTGCGCATCCCGCTGTGGCTAATCGAACCCACCGAGGCTGCGGCCGCCGAGCCGGGAATTATTCCGGAGCTGACCAAAGTCGCGCAGCGGCTGAGAAGGGTGGTGGTCGATCAATCGAACGCCCTGCCCTATCGTCAGACGATGGACCAGTTGCTGACGCTCAGCACAGAACGCGAGATTGCTGATTCCAACTTGGCGCCGCGCTATCAGCCGACTCTGCGGCTCCTGGTCAAAAGCGCGGCGTGGCAGGAAAGCTGCTGGCGCCAATTCGTGCGAGTGAGCAATCGCGTGACATGGCTCGAGAGCTCGACCGGCGACATCGGCCTGATGCAGGTGAACAAGCACGTATGGCGCGGCTTCTACAACCTGGACAAGCTGCGCTGGGACGTTCTGTATAACGCCGGCGCGGGCACCGAGATTCTTGGCGACATGCTTAAGACCGTGGCTTCGAAACCGCATCTCGATCCGGTGCGCAACGACACCGACGCGCTCGCGCGCTCGGCATACGCGGCCTACAACGGCGGCCCGGATGCCTACAACCGATGGCGCACGCCGGGACGCGAGAAACGTCAGACGCGCGCGATCGACGCCGCGTACGAGAAAAAACTTCGCGCAGTTGAGCGGGGCGATCAGATCGACATTCTAAGTTGCGAGCAGGAATGGGCTAATCCTTCGGAGCAGTAGCGAAGCGCGGCGGTGACGCGGCGACGCCATTACATCGCGAGTCCGCCATCGACATTGATCACCGCGCCGGTAATGTACGCGGCTGCGTCGGAGAGCAGGAACGCCGCCATCGGCGCCACGTCCGCGACCCGCCCAAAGCGCCCGAGCGGAATCATCGCGAGCGCCTGCGCCTTGTTTTCCTCGGGAATCGAGGCGGTCATGTCGGTTTCGATAAATCCGAGCGCGAGCGCGTTGGCGCGCACGCCCAGACGTCCGACTTCCTTGGCCAGCGACTTGGTCAGCCCGATTACTCCGGCCTTGGCTGCCGAGTAGTTCACTTGTCCGGGCAACCCGATAAGTCCGCTGACCGAGGTGATGTTGAGAATCGAGCCGCGCTTGGCTTTCATCATCATGAACGCCGCCGCGCGCACGAAGTTGAATGATCCGGTCAGATTGGTGCGAATAACCTCGGCCCAGTCATCCTCGCTCATCATCACGAGAACCTTGTCGCGCGTGATTCCGGCGTTGTTGACCAGGCCGTCAATCGCGCCGAACTCTTTCTTGACCGCGTTGACCATCTCGCGCACCGACTTGAGGTCGCCGACATCGCACTTGAAGGCGAGCGCCCGTCCTCCGAGCGCGTCGATCTCAGCCTTGACCTCGGCGGCCTGCGCTTCGCTCTTGACGTAGTTGAAAGCGATACGCGCGCCGCGCCGCGCGCATTCGACGGCGATCTCCCTGCCAATTCCGCGAGTCGCGCCGGTCACGATAATTCCCTTGCCGTCCAGATCTTTCACTGCCGTCTCCATTGCGGTGCTTAAGTGTCGGAATCGAATCGCGCGGCTTCGCGCTCGAGCACCTCGCGATATTGCCCGATATACGACAGGTAGTTGAAGCCGAAGGCGCGCTCAAGTTCGGCGTCGTAGGCCGGCCGTTCGCCGCCGAGCGCGGAAATCAACTGCGTGTAGAGCGCCCACTCTTCCGAACGCGGCGCCTTGCGCAGACTATCGCGCCGGAGCATCACCTGCATCGCGTCGCATCCGATGACGGCGGCGAGCAGGCGGACCAGCTCGCTTTCGTTTTTCGCTATTTCATCGCGCGCGAACATATTGACCGAGAAAATCAGCATCGCACTTAAGCACGCCTCGACCGTGGCTGCCGTCACGCGATCGCGATAGCTCTCGAGCGGTCCGCCGCGCGCGAGCGCATAGGCAAGGAACTCCGCGTTCGCGTCCTGGATTATCGAAACGAACCCGATTGCCTGCGGCGCTCCAAAACGAACCAGCCGCGCGCGCATCGCACCCATCGCGGGACGCGCGTAGCGGCGCATGAATCGCCGCCGCGCGGGCGAGAGCCAGAAGAGCAGCGCCGCGAGCATCGTGGCGTCGGTTTAGCACAATGCACGGCGCGCGCAGAATCGCGACTGCGTTGCGGGAAAAGCAGCGTCGACGCACAATCGCGGCTGCGGAGTCGATTACTCCGACCGCGCGAGGTGAACATGGAACAAACGGCAATCTTCGGTCCGGTGTTCGCGATGATGCTGCTGACGCTCGTGGTGTGGGTATACATGTACGTCCGCCGCATCGGCTTCATCACCAGCGGCAATTTCAGCCGCGAAGACATGACTCCAATGGCGTTCGCACGGCTCTCGCCGCCGGCGGTCGCAAATCCCTCGGACAACTTGAAGAACCTGTTCGAAATTCCGGTGCTCTTCTATGTTCTGGTGCTCTATCTATTCGCCGTGAAGCAGGTCGATGCGTTGTACGTGGACGCCGCGTGGATCTTCGTCACGTTTCGCGTCCTGCACAGCGCGGTTCACTGCACGTTCAACCTCATCATGCTGCGATTCTACCTCTACCTGATCGCGACCGTCGCCGTATGGTTCATCGCGTTCCGCGCCGGTGTAACCTACTTCGGCGGATGATTTTGATCACCTTCGGATGAGGGACAGTTATGAAATCCCGGATTGTGCCGATCGGGAACTTAAAATGCGTGCGATTGCCCAAAGCGTTATTTGCCGAAGCTGACCTCTCCGGCGAGTTCGAAATCGAAATCCAAGCTGTTGGCGGCACGATCATCATTTCGCGTTGGCGGCCGCCGCGGGCTGGATGGAGAGCGGCTGCCCGCCGCGCGCATGAGCGTGGCGATGATCGGGTCGGTGCGGTCGGGGAAAAAAAAAAACCGCCCGAGTGAAACCTCGGGCGGCTGGGAAACATTAACTGGAATTCGTTCAGGCGCTGAACGATGAACCGCAACCGCAGGTGCGGCTGGCCCGAGGATTGTCGAAGCGGAAACCCGCGCCGTGCAGACCCTCGACGAAGTCGAGCGTAGTGCCTGCGATATACGGCAG
>JBAPSR010000443.1:0-1624 GCA_049281755.1 Binataceae bacterium (SeqCode) | reverse complement strand
GCTTTATGCTGTGATCTGAACCACTGCGGGCAAAACTACAAACAAAACTCTCCCACCAACCGTTCCAACCGGATCGCGCGGGTCAAGCCCAACAATTTCGACCGCCACGCTTCCACCAGTCTTGTCCGTGTCCACGTACCAATAAGGATTCCCGGTGTCTTTGGTAAGTCCGTACTGCACACCAACAATCTGATTGGTGGTCGCAACTGGAGTAACTGTCGCGGACGTTCCGAGCTTCCCGCAGAATACCATCGTGGGAGACGCCACATAGAATCCAGCCCTGCCATCATTTATCGGAACCAGAGACGGAGTAATCACAGCCAAAGGCTCATTCGGGTTGGCGGCGTAGTTTCCGATGACGGAACCCGGTCCAAGCACGGGAGTGAATCCCTGCGGTGCTCCAGCGCCAGTAGTCCCAAGGTTTGAAAACCCACAACCTTCTTGCAGGAAACCTGCCAGAGTATTCGCCGAAGCTGATCCGGCCCAGGCCTGCAACCCACCATCCGTACCATTCACGTTTACTGGGGTGCCATAGGGAGCGGTCTGCCCGGACTCCTCAACGATCCTCCGAATGAGGAATGAAACTGCTCCGCTGGTGTTCTGCTCTGGCTCAATCGGAATCGCAAAATTTGCCATGTTTTCTTTCTCCTGAAAGTTCTTCTACTTCTTGCCCTTGGTTTCTTTCTGATCTACGATTGCACGCCAGTTCGGTTTCCCAGAAATGGCTTCGTCCAACTCGGAACCTTGCTCAACGTTCCTGGTCCGCGTCACATCCATGGTTCGATGATCTTCGGACTTCATTACTCTGCCCATTTGTTCTTGGTACTCTCCACGATTCGGATTGGTCATGTTGATGGCTCTTTGAGCGTAAGCCTTCATTCTCCCGTAATGAACTTCGGGCCTCGCCTTAACCAGAACCAAATCGGGTCCCAGGGTAATTTCCGTTCCGTCCGAATTGATTTCCGATACCAGGGGATGTACGTCACACTGGCAATCACCTGTTTCATCCGTGCATTTCGGATCGCAGGTCGCGTTCTGATACCCGGAGAGCTTGAGCCGAAGATAGTTGTTCGCGTCTGGATTGCTGCCACGCAACCGCCGTGCGTAGTAATACACGTATTCGTTGTTGATGATCTTGAGAGAGTTCGCAAGAGGAGTAGCCAGCCTGCGAACTTCGATGTTCGGGTCAAGCAGGGCTTTCAGTTCCGGTGTCCAGCTTGCGGTATTTGGCTGTGTGTCTCGAAGGTTTTCCCGCATACTCTTTGGAAGACGAGAGAGGTCGAAGGATTGTGAGCCCATCAGGCCATCTCCTTCAAGAACTTGTCGATGTCTTTAACACCCAGCTTCTTCGCGTAAGCAACTGCTTCATCGGAAGTGTTGATTTTTAGATCGAACTGTCCATCCGTTCCCGCTTCCACGAGCTTCCCGTATTTCTGGTTATCTGCACTGCGGTTTCCGGTGGTCGAGTCTTCCAGGAAGAATGTCTGCTTCGATCCATCGTACTTCAATCCCTTGGCCGTTGCGTCTCGTCCAATCAAAACCATCGCAACGTTCTCCACGAATGCCGAGTAATTACCGGCAGCACGAGCATTCTCTTCTCCACTAAACTTCGTGGACAGGAATT
>JBAPSR010000442.1:0-5433 GCA_049281755.1 Binataceae bacterium (SeqCode) | reverse complement strand
CCGCCGCGTTTGACGAGGTTCTCGGGATGGCGCAGTCGCTGACCGGAAATCCGGGGATGACCGGCACGCTCACCGTGCGCTATCGGCGTCCGACTCCGCTGCTGAAGGAGCTGGTGTTCGACGCGCGGGTCGATCGGGTTGAAGGCCGCAAGATTTTTACGCTCGGAACCGTCTCGTGCGAGGGCAAGCTGACTGCCGAGGCCGAGGGCGTATTTATCGCTGTCGGCCACGAGCGCTTCATGGCGATGGCGTCGGCGTTCTCCCGCGACGACTGAGTCTCGAAATTTGTCGATCAATTGAACCGGCGCGCCTGATACCGTGGAGGTATGAAACAAAGCTCCTCGATCTGCGCCGGTATAATTGTCGGAGCCGCGATTGGCGCCGCGATCGGCTTCACCCTCCAAAATCCTGGAGTTTGGATGGCAATCGGCGCGGCGGTTGGGCTTGTGATCGGCGGCGCAATCGGCCGCAAACGAAGCCTCAAAGTCTAGTTAGTCGGGGCGAATCAATCCCGACAGGCCCGCGAACAAAAGCGGCGTCAGGATCCATCCGGCCAGAATATGCATCCACAGGTACCATCGCAAAAGCGTAGCAGTGGCAGTTCCGGAACCAGCGGAATCTGAATCAGTACGACGCGAACGCGCGGGATGGCGCGGGTTCGGGCGCCAGAACATCCCCTGGTGCAGGTCCACGACGGGTAGAAAATTCTCGAGCGAATAGACCAGCGCGTTGAACGGCGGATAATGCCGCGGCGTATCGCCCGAGCGCTCGAAAGCTTCGTACGCGTCCGATTCGGTCGGCGTAATCACGCGCATTCGATATCCTGCGCCGAACAGAAGCGCGCCCAGGATCACGAATCCTCCGATCCACCACAACGCGCGCAGCGGCTTGTAACCGTAACCGATTGTCGCCTCGAGCATCAGGTTCCACGCGCGTTCCGACGCGCTCAAATTCCCGAAGCGGCGCTGCGCGACGCGCTGGGCGATCTGCACCTCGACCGCGCCGTCATCGCGCCCTTCTTCGCGCAGCACTTGCGCGAGCTGGCGGTAGGGACGCGGACGATATCCTGCAGGTTGCAGCGCGAGCCATTGCAGCCGCTCGCTGGCGGTGGCGGGACCCCCGATAATCGCGTTGTAAACGAACCCATCGAGGTCCAGATTTCCGGCCGCCGGCCAGCTCTCGCGATCGTCGTAGAGCGACTGCGCGGTTGCGTCGGCCAGGTCAAGCGTCGTGAGCCGCGTATGCTCGATGCCGTCCCAATAGAGCGGCCCGGATATTTGCGCGCGGCCGGCGTCGAGGCCGTTTGCGCCGTCTCCGAAAAAATTCGCGTCCTTGAAGCTCAACGATTGGCCGATTCGCGCGAGCCGAAAATCAACCATCCCATCGGTCGCGAAACCCTGATCGAATTCCGCGTCGCCGCCGATTCGCGCCTCCTGCGCCGAGATCGAGTCGGTCTGCGCGCCGCTCACGCGCGCGCCCGACAGATCGAGACTGCCGGTGATTTTGGTCCGGAAAATACTTACCGTCGCGTAGCGCCCGAACCGCAGCTCCACGTCGCCCTCGATCGTCGCCAGATCAGCGGTGACCGCGCCCGTGCGGCTGGCGCGCAGATCCAGACCGCGCAAGTTCGAATTCGACGCGTCGATCCCGTCGGGAATGTAGCTCTGGAAGATCGTGATTGGCTTGTCGATTTTCAGAAACGAAAAATCCAGCGTGCCGGAGATTCGCGCGGCGGCAATTCCGAGTCCGCTCTGATCCATCAGCGCAGACGCCTGCGGATCGCCGTACAGCCAGCGCACCATATCCGCGCGAACCGTGCGTTCGGGCCCCCATTTCCCGGCCTGCGCCACGTCGTTGGCCGGATTGTCGGAGCCGGCAACCGGACCGAGCCACTTGAGCTGGCGCTGCGGCGACGCGCGCACCATCATCCGTTCGGCCGCGCTCAAGGCGCCAAAGCGCTGGACGGCGAGTTGCTCCAGCCGATCGGCGGCGGCGAGCGCCGGATCGCGCACGGCCGCAGGCGCGGAAGCCGCGCACGCGTATCGCGCCATAACCGTGCAAATCATGGCGGCCATGAGAGACACACGAACGATTGCGATTTTCGGATTGCGCAAAGCGAATTTGCCGTCAGGCGGCGGCCATCTCGAACCATCGGCGATCGAGTTTCGTCATCGGACTCGCGCCGACATAGTCAGTGAGCGCAACCGCGGCGTCGCGCTTGCGCCCCGCCTTGATCAGGCTCATGAAGTGCGACTCGTGGAAGACTCCGCGCTGTTCATCGCTGCCGCCGCAAATCGCGATCTCCGGCAGGATCGCGCCGAGCGCGTCCGCCGCGCGATCGAAATCGCCGCGCGCGTACGCGACGCATCCGCTCGCCTGGGCCAGCCCGACCTGATTCCATACTCGCGCGGCGTCGCCGCTCAGGCGCTCGGCAAAGCGGCGCATTTGATCGAGCGCGCGATCGACCTGCGCCGACTCGCCCGCGCGCTCGAGCGCGTACAGATAGATCGCGTTCAGGAACGGAAAGACCTGCTCGTGCGCCTTGGCGCGCACGCGCGGCGCAATCTCGCGCCAGCGAGCGCCAACCTCGCCACCCGCCAACTCGACGTACCACAGCAGCAGGATCGCGTCGGTGTGCTCGACGACCGCTTCGGGCTGAAAGCCCCAGATATGCCGGCGGTATGCGTCGAGCACGCGGTCGAAATCCAGCCCGGTGCGGTACAGCGTCGCCAGATGAAACGTGTTGTGCGACTGGATGTACTGCCCGAAGCGATTCCAGGTGGGCGCGTAGTGTTCCAACGCGGCGATCCCTTCGGCGATCCGCGAGTCGCCGGCCCATACGTGCGCAAGGCAATGCTGCGCCCACATCGTGACCGGATCCTGCTCGAGGGCCCGGAGCGCCAGCTCTTCGGCCCGCGGACGCATCGCATTGAGCTCGCACGCAAACGCGAGCATCGCTTGCGCATGGCTCGAATCGCGATTCGCGGGCGCGATTTTCTCCATGAAGCCGAGCTGGCGCGCGGCCAGACCGGTTTCAAAGAAGTGAAACTCCGCGATTTTCGCCGCGAGCAAGTCGCGCGGCCATCGCTCGGCGATCTGTTCGTACAATCCAAGCGCGCGCCCGAAATCGCCCTCGCATCCCGCACCTACCGCGTCGATAAAAATCCGCTCGCGCTCGGTCAGGTCGTCGATGCGTTCGCGCGCGCGCGCAAGATACAGATTCCCGCGGCGCGCTTGCCCGGTCGATTGCGAGAGCGCGAACAAGGAGGCCGCACACGCCTGCAGCATCGCGCAGTCGCGATGCGCGTCGGCGGCGGCGACAATCGCATCCATCCCGGGCTTGAGCGCGATGGCGGCGTCGGCATAGCGATCGATCGCGGCGATTGCTTCATCGGAGTTCGCAGTGACCGAAAGGCCGCGCAAATCGGTTCGGAGGTCGGTTCGCATGATGGCTCGCGATGCGGTCCGGGCGGGCCGCGAGCGGTATTCACGAGGATAGTCAGCCCATGGCGGGTATGCTAGCCTGATGCGGTCTGACTGAGTTTTTCCGGAGGCGCTCGCGCAAACACCCATGTTGGCCATCGAACGAAATAAAGCGGTATCGGCCCGTGGGTGCGCGTTCCTCCTGCTTCCTGGCCATTAAGTAGCATCAGAAACAGGAAATAAAAGGCGACCCCGGGTGCATCGAGCATCCGCGGCCGCCTTTTTTTTTAATTTTTCCGGCGGTTCTTTTTCGCGGCCATCAATTGAAGTGAAGCACGACAGGCGACAGACGACAGGAGACGACTTAAATGCTGGTTGAAGTAAATCATCTGACCAAACGCTTCGGAAATTTCACCGCAGTCGACGACGTGAGCTTTGGAATCGAACCTGGCGAGATCATCGGGATGCTCGGGCCCAACGGCGCGGGCAAAACCACGACCATCCACATGATTCTTGGGCTGATCACGCCGAGTGCCGGCGAGGTGCGGATTTTCGGCCACGATATCCAGACGCATCGCGAGGAAATTCTGCAGGCGATCAACTTCACCTCGCCGTACGTTGCATTTCCGTACCGGCTGACAGTGCTGGAGAACCTGCTGGTGTTCGCGCGGCTGTATAACGTGCCGCGCCGGCGCGAAAAGATCGACGCACTGCTCGAAACGTTCGGCATCACCGAGCTGCGCAATAAACCGGTGGCGCGGCTGTCGTCGGGCGAGAACACGCGCGTCGGACTCGCCAAGGCGATGCTCAACGATCCGCGGCTGTTGCTCCTGGATGAGCCAACCGCGTACCTCGATCCGGAAATCGCGTGGCAGGTGAAGGAAATGATGATGCGGGTGCAGCGCGAGCAGGGCACCACCATCCTGTACACCTCGCACAACATGGCCGAGGTCGAGCAGATGTGCAGCAGGATCGTATTTCTCAACCACGGCCGCGTGATCGCGCAGGGCAGCCCGATCGAGATCACGCAGGCGATTCTCAAAGAAGAGCGCGACGAGCCCGCGCTCGAGGAAGTCTTCCTGCGCATCGTGCGCGAAAGGATTAGTGCATGAAACTACATCGCGTAATGGCGGTAATCGTTCGCCACTGCTACGAGGCGCGGCGCAACGTGGATCGCTTCATGGACATGGTTTACTGGCCGGTGCTGGATATCATCCTATGGGGCTTCTTCACGATCTACCTGAGCCAGGGCAATCGCTTGCACCCGGACCTGGTGAGCTTTCTGCTCGGCGCGGCGATCCTGTGGGGAATATTCTTCGCGTTCCAGCGCGACATGACGGTCGGTTTTCTCGACGAGCTATGGGCGCGCAACATGATCAACCTGTTCTCCTCGCCGCTGAGCGTATGGGAGTACATCACGGGGCTCATCTGCGTGAACGTGGTCAAGGTGATCGTCGGCTTCGCCTGCGCCAGCGCGATCGCGATCGTGGCGTACAAGTTCAATATTGTTCCGCTGCTCGGCGCGTTCCTGCCGTACATGCTGAACCTGATTCTGTTCGCCTTCGCGATCGGGATCATCATGGCCGGGCTGATCGTGCGCTACACGACGCGAATTCAGACGCTGGCGTGGAGCTTCGCCGGGCTCCTCCAGCCGGTATCGTGCGTGTTCTATCCGATCAAATCGCTGCCGCGCGTGCTGCGCGCGATCGCCTGGATGCTGCCGACCACCCACGCCTTCGAAGGGATGCGCCAGGTGCTGGCCGGCGGCGGATTCTCGCGCGTCCACTTCTGGTGGGGCATCGGACTCAACGCGAGCTACTTTGCCGCGGCGATTCTGTTTTTCAACTGGATCTTCGCCTCAGCCCGCAACAAGGGCCTGCTGGTGAAGATCGAATAAGGCTCGCCGCGCGGCGCGGGATCAGTTACTCCGCGCCGCGCGGAAAGCCGAATGCCGCGGGAACTACCGCCGAGGCATATCCACCGCGCCGACGGCGTACGCGACCGTTGCTG
>JBAPSR010000441.1:0-1821 GCA_049281755.1 Binataceae bacterium (SeqCode) | reverse complement strand
CCGCTGAAGAGGCCGGGTTCGATGCGTTGTGGACTATCGAGGCCGGCAGCGATCCGTTTCTGCCAGCGGCGATCGCGGCGGAACATACCAAGAAGGTCAAAATCGGCACTGCGGTCGCGATCGCGTTTCCGCGCAGTCCGATGGTCACCGCCGGCACCGCGTGGGATCTCGCCGCGCTCTCCGACGGCCGCTTTATCCTGGGCCTCGGCACCCAGGTCAAAGGCCACAACGAACGCCGCTACAGCGTCAAATGGGAGCCGCCCGTGCCGCGCCTGCGCGAATATATCGGCTCGCTGCGCGCGATTTTCAAATGCTGGGCAGAAGGCGGAGCGAAGCTCAGCTTCACCGGCAAGTTCTACAACTTCTCGCTGATGACGCCGTTCTTCACCCCAGCCAAACACGCGCATTCGAACATCCCGATCTGGATCGCCGGCGTCAACGAGCACATCCTGCGCCTGGCGGGCGAGACCTGCGACGGCCTGCACGCGCATCCGTTCAACTCGCCCAAGTACCTGCGCGAGTACGTGCTGCCGAATGTCGAGCGCGGTCTTGCGAAGGGCGGACGCGCGCGCAAGGATTTCACGATCGCGACCACGGCGTTCGTGATCGTCGGGCGCAACCGCGAGGAGATCGAACGCGCGAAGGCTGGGGTGCGCCAGCAGATTGCATTCTACGCCTCGACCCGCACCTACAAGATCGTGCTCGATATGCACGGATGGGGCGATGTGTCGCCGCGCCTTAGCGAGAAGGCGGCCAAGGGTGATTGGCGCGGGATGGCGAGCGAGATCACCGACGAGATGCTCGAGACCTACGCGGTGACCGGCACCTTCGACGATATCGCCGAGAAAGTGAAGCAGCGTTACGACGGCCTGCTCGACCGGGTCGCGTTCTACATTCCGTACCAGGCGGGAATCGACGAAGCCGAATGGAAAAAGCTCACGCGCAAATTCAACGGGTGACAAGATGAAACTGAGGTTGAAGTTTCCGTTTCTGGCCGCGATGCTGACGCTCGCGCTTGCGATCGCCGTCGGTGCGCCGCACGCTCTGGCCGAGGACTCCGCGACGGTGGCGCCGGCGGCGGCTGACGCATCCCAGCCGGGCGTGCAGAAGTTCACCGTCGTCGCGGTGCAGATCGGCACGACCAAGTTCTGGCTGCCGAGCACGATCATCGTGCATCAGGGCGACAAAGTCGTGCTCACGCTGAAGAACGACATCGCCGGCGCGGAGGATCGGCATGGATTTTCGCTGCCCGCGTACAACATCACCGAGGTCATCAAGCGCGGCGAGCCAAAGACGGTGTCGTTTGTCGCCTCGCGCGAGGGCACCTTCCCCTATCTGTGCCAGCTCCACGCCGCGCATGTGGGCGGGCAGTTGATCGTCGAACCGAAGATGTAGGGGAATTTCCAATCGCGCCACCCACGCCGAAAGGTTAGGCTTTGAGGCCGGATGCGAACGCGGGTCCTCTATGCGCGAACGCCGAAGTGGCGAAATCTGGTCGAGCGCGCCGATGAACTAATCGCGGGGCCGGGGTTTCGCGCGCTGAAAGCCGAAGGGCGCACGCTCGCCGGCGTGCTCGAATTGCCCGGCCACGCGCCGGTGTTCATCAAGCGCACGCGCGAGCGATCATGGACTAGGGGAATCGCCGCGCGCGGAGCGGGCTCGCGCGCGGCGCGCGCAATCGCGGGTGCGGAGATTCTCGCCTCCGCCGCGATCGCGCATCCGGCGCCGCTGGCCGCGATGGACGAAATGAGCGCCGGCGCGGTGCGCGCGTCGTACCTGATCTCCGAGGCGCTGCTCGAAGCCGACAGCCTGTCGCGGTTT
>JBAPSR010000440.1:0-1812 GCA_049281755.1 Binataceae bacterium (SeqCode) | reverse complement strand
TTGCCGCTTTGCGCCGCGATCGCTTCGGCCACGTGAGTCGCGTTCTCCGTATTGATGTCGGCGACCACGACCGTTCCGCCGCGCGCCGCGAACCCGAGCGCAGTCGCGCGGCCGATGCCCGAAGCCGCTCCGGTTACGATTCCGATCTTGCCTTCGAAGTTCATGCCAAAATTCATCAGACGATCGCTCCTTCGCTTTGTCCGGTAGCATCCCCGGCGGGAGTTTGTAAATCGCGCTAACGCGCCCGCCAGAGAATGCGGTATGGTTCGCCGCAATAGCGGATCGAATAACGCGGGAGAACGACGATGAGACTTGCAGGCAAAGTTGCGCTGATAACCGGCGCCGGATCGGGAATGGGGCGCGCAGCCGCGACGCTGTTCGCGCGCGAGGGCGCCAAAGTCGCGGTGATCGACGTCAACGAAGGCGCGGCAAAAGAAACCGCCGCCGCGATCGCCAGCGCCGGCGGCCAGGCGTTTGCGATGCGCGCCGACGTGTCGAATTCCGAAGACGCGCGCGCGATGGCCGACGAGACCGTGCGCCACTTCGGCGGCCTGGACATCAACTACAACAACGCCGGAATCGAGGGCGAAGGCGGCTTCATGGCCCAGCTCAGCGAAGAGGGCTTCGACCGCGTGATCGCAATCAACCTGCGCGGCGTTTGGCTCGGAATGAAGTACGCGCTGCCGCATCTGATAAAGCGCGGCGGAGGATCGATCATCAACACCGCGTCGGTGGCGGGACTCGTCGCGATCAAAGGCGCCGCCGCGTATTGCGCGGCGAAAGCCGGCGTCATCTCGCTGACTCGCGTCGCCGCGCTCGAGTACGCGCGCTACAACATCCGCGCCAACTGCATCTGCCCCGGCGTGATCGACACGCCGATGGTCGAGCGGGTCTCGAAAGAAGGCGGCGTGACCTCGCAGGACAACAACCGCTTGTCGCTGTTCGGCAGAATCGGATCGCCCGACGAAATCGCGCGCACCGCGTTATTCCTTGCCAGCGACGACGCGACTTTCGCAACCGGCGCGCCGTTCATAATCGACGGCGGATGGGTCGCGCGCTAGCGCCGGAGGATCGCGATGGCATCACAACGGCTCGCTGGCAAAATCGCGATCGTGACCGGAGCGGCGCAAGGAATCGGCCGCGCAATCGCCACCCGCCTTGCTGACGAAGGCGCGGCCATCGCGATCGCCGATATTCAGAACGAGGCGGCCGAACGCACCGCCGCGGAACTGCGCGCCGCCGGCGCAAAGGCGATCGCCGTCAAGCTCGACGTGACTAAATTCGACGACGCGGAGGCCGCCGCCGCTCGCGTCGAGCGCGAACTCGGACCGATCGATATCCTGGTGAACAACGCCGGATGGGACAAGCTCGAACCGTTTATCGAAAGCGTGCCCGAAACCTGGGACAAGATTATCGCGATCAACTATCGCGGCACTCTGAATTGCTGCCGCGCGATCGCGCCGCGGATGAAAGCGCGCGGCTCGGGCAAGATCGTTTCGATCTCGTCGGACGCCGGCCGCGTGGGCTCGACCGGCGAAGCGGTGTACGCCGGCTGCAAGGCCGCGATCATCGGATTTTCAAAAACCCTTGCGCGCGAACTCGCGCGCTATCGTATCAACGTCAACGTCGTGTGCCCCGGCCCGACCGAAACCGCGCTGCTGCGCGACGCGATGGCGGGGCGCGAAGGCGTGCTCGAATCGATGGCGCGGGGAATTCCGTTTCGCCGCCTCGGCAAGCCGGAAGATCTGGCTGGTGCGGTCGCATTCTTCGCCTCGTCCGATTCGGACTACGCCACCGGCCAGGTGATCAGCA
>JBAPSR010000439.1:0-7085 GCA_049281755.1 Binataceae bacterium (SeqCode) | reverse complement strand
CCTGACGCTCACCGGTCCGATGCGATGAACTATCTTGAGCACCTCGAACCTTCTGGGAGTGAGCGTCTTGAGCATCGTTGGCAGGTCTTCGAAGTAAAGCCGTTCAAGGGGTTGCTCGGGCGGTTCGGCCCGCTCGCTTCGGCGCCATGCCTCGGTGAACTCTCTGGCTGATTCGACCGGACCCTTGATAGCAATCGAGAGATGCTTTTTCACCGCTTCTGTCCTCCGCGCGATCGATCGATGTCATCGAGGAAATCCTCGACCAGCACTTCCACGCTGCGAAAGTGATACAACTCCTCGCCGGCTCCAACGTGCCGGTGGTCGCCTTTTCCGGTCTCGTTGTCGTACCGGACAATCATTCCCTCGATCGGCTCGTAGTGAAACCGGTATTTGAAACCGTGCGGCCGCTCTGGCGTCGGCCGCGGGAGTTTTCACAGCACCATTTCGCGAATGGCGCCATCCGCGTACACGAACCTGGAGCGGAAAATCAGCGTCGCGCTTAACGCCATATGGTCACCTAAGCCATAGCACAAGCCACGCGACCAAAACAACCGCCGCCGCTCGCCGCGCAGTCCGCAGATTGCGCTTGGATGCAGTCGGGCGGTTGCGTTGCTGCGCTTTTCGCGGGCGGATAGACTTGGGCTATATGCTCGTGCGCGTCGTTCTGTTTGCGGGCGGAGTCATCGTCTGGACCTTCATTGAGTATGCGATTCACGGATGGCTGGGGCATCGGTTCCGTACCTTCGCGACTCCTCTGCACGCCGTCCATCATCAGGATCCTCATGCGGTGTTCACCGTCGGGGCGTGGATTCCGGTGGGCGCGGTTACGCTTGCGGCAGTTGCGATTTTCGGCAATTCGACCGGAATTTACGCGTTCTACGGACTCGTTGCTGGATTCGTTCTGTACGAGGTGATTCACTACCGGATTCATTTCGCGCATCCCTCGAATCGATTCGAGGGGCGGCTGCGCGGACGCCATCTGGCGCATCATCTGCGCGTCCCCGACGCGATCTTCGGCGTGACTAGTCCGCTATGGGACCGTGCATTTGGCACAGAACCTGCTGCCGATGAGCTGCGCCGGATTGAGCGCGCGGCCGCCTCGCTTCCCGCGCTGACCGGGGAGAGCAATTGGCGGCTCGCGTTCACGTTCGCGGTGCGCCGGGCCTGAACGTCCGCGCGCCGAATGCGCGATAGCTTGACTCGTTATCTCAAGTCGAGCTATTGAGTCGATACGTTATGCGCTCACGAAGCCTCAAACCTGCCCCGCGGCCGATTTCTGCGCCCAAGCCGCTGCCCCTGTGGGCGCGCGCTTTTGCCGAACCTGCGCCCGCGCCGCGCATCGACGTGAAATTTCCGATCCTTGGCTTCCTGATGGAATCCGAGATGACCGGTTACGATCTCAAGCGCCGCTTCCAGGATCCGATCGGCTTCTTCTACCGGGTCAGCGACGGCTCGCTCTACCCGGCCCTGAAACGCATGGCGCTCGACGGCCTGGTTACGATGCGCTCGGAGCGTCACGGACGGCGTGCGCGCAAAGTTTACGCGATCACCCCCGCGGGACGCGCCCGGTTTCTGAAAACGCTGCGCGAGCCGGCACAGCCGCTATTCATCTATGACGAATCGCAGATCAAGATTTATTTCGCCGATCATGATCCGCAGGCCGCGCTCGAGCATCTGGATCGCGCCGGACGCGAGGACGCCGAGGTGGTGAAGATGCTCACGTGGCTCGCCGGCGAAATGAAGCGGCGCGGCGACAGCCCGTTTCGGCAAATCGTGGTGGAACTCGGGCGCGCGGTCTGCGCCGCCAAGGTCGAGGTCTTCACGAAGCTGACCGCGCAACTGAAACGCGAGATGGCGCCCGCGCGCCGGATCCGTAATCGGCCTCCGGCGGCAGCCGCGGCGGGAAGATAAGCCAGGAAACAAATCGTTCGGAGACTGTGACCGGCAGGAATCGTGAGGGGAGCAGCGCAGATGGATACCAAATACGCAATCGATCTCGAACACGTGATTCGCATCTACCGGCGCGACGAATTCGAAGTCCGCGCGCTCGATGACGTGACGATCCAGGTGCCCGAAGGCCGCTTCGTCGCGATCATGGGTCCGTCGGGCTCGGGCAAGACCACGATGCTCAACCTGATCGCGGGAATCGACCACGCGACCTCGGGCCGGGTCTCGGTCGGCGGCGAGGAAATCACCGGGATGAAGGAGCGCGATCTGGCCTCGTGGCGCGCGCGCCATATCGGACTGGTGTTCCAGTTCTACAACCTGATTCCGGTTCTGACCGCGTTCGAGAACGTCGAGCTGCCTCTGCTGCTGACTCCGCTCAACAAGGCCGAGCGGCGCGAGCACGTAGAGACGGCGCTTCGAATCGTCGGACTCGCGGACCGGATGGATCACTATCCGCGCCAGCTCTCGGGCGGACAGGAGCAGCGCGTCGCGATCGCGCGCGCGCTGGTCACCGACCCGACGATCGTGGTGGCCGACGAACCGACCGGCGACCTCGACGCGAAATCGGCCGAGGAGATCCTGAACCTGCTGACCGATTTGAATCGCCAGTTTCATCGCACGATCGTGATGGTCACGCATGACCCGCGCGCGGAGCGTTTCGTCGATACGGTTTACCGCCTCGACAAGGGAATCCTGGCCGGCGTCGAGCCGGGCAAGGGCGGACCCGCGCGCGCCGAAGCGGCGGGAGCGCACGCCTAGGGACTGCCATGAAGTACATCGTACTGGTGCTGAAAAATCTGCTGCGCAGCAAGCGGCGCACGATTCTGACGGTCCTCTCGATCGCGGTGTCGCTGTTTATCTTTTCGGCGTTGGTCAGCCTGCCCACGGTCGCCAACCAAATCCTGTCCGACTCGGCGTCGTCAACGCGGGTCTCGTGCCACAACAAGGCTGGCCTCGCCTACTCGATGCCCGAGGCCTACAAGCAGCGGATCGCCGCGACTCCTCACGTCGAAGCGGTCACGCCCGAGAGCTGGTTCGGCGGAATCTATCACGACGTCAACGATCAGTTTCCGAACCTCGCGGTCGATCCCGACACCGCCGAGGCGATGTGGCCCGACTGGGGCGTATCCAAAGAATCGTGGAAGAAATTTGAGACCTTGCGCACCGCGTGCCTGGTCGGCTCGGGCACGATGAAGCGCTTCAACCTGCACGAGGGCCAGCAGATCATGCTGCGCGGCACGGTTTACTCGTTCAACGTCACGCTCGATATCGTGGGCGTGATGCACGGCGGCAGCGCGCCGGCGAACTTCCTGATTTTCCGCCGCGACTATCTTGACGAAGCCGCGGGCCGTCCGGGCTTCGTCGATAACTACTGGGTGCGGGTCGATAAATCCGAGAACGTGCCGCTGGTGATTGCGGCGCTCGATGAAGGTTTCGCCAACTCCTCGGCGGAGACGCGCAGCGAGTCGGAAGCGGCATTTATCGGCAGCTTCATGAACAACTACCGGATGTTCTTCAAGCTGGCGGAGATCCTGGGCTTTATCGTCGTGCTGACGATCGGGCTGGTCGCCGCGAACACCGCCGCAATGTCGATTCGCGAGCGGCGCAGCGAGATTGCGGTGATGCGCTCGATCGGTTTTCCCTCGGGCACGATTTTGGGCCTGCTGCTCTCGGAGTCGCTGATCATCGGACTGCTCGGCGGAATCCTCGGATGCGGCGCGGCGTTTATCGTGCTCAAGCTTTTCGCGGTCGGCAGCCCGGTGCTCGGACCGCTCAGCGAAATCAGGATGCCCTTGTCGATCCTGGTCGAGACGCTGGTCGTTGCCGCTGCGATCGGACTGGTCAGCGCGTGGGTGCCGGCGCGCACTGCGGCGCGCCAGAATATCGTCGACGCGCTGCGGATGGTGGCCTAAAGATGGCGATACCGCTCAAATACAATGTGCGCAGCCTGCTGGTGCGTCGGGTCTCGACCGGAATGACCGCGGGCGGAATCGCACTGGTGGTCGCCGTGTTCGTGGTCGTGATGGCGATGGTCGCGGGACTGGGCACCATGATCAGCGACACCGGCGAGCCCGACAACATGATCGTGCTGCGCAAGGGCGCGACCACCGAGACCTATTCGTCGATCAACCTCGATCAGTTCGATGCGATGAAATTTCTGCCGCAGATTCGCCGCGACTCCGCGGGCAATCCGATGATCTCGCCCGAGCTGCCGGTGCAGGTGCTGATGCAGCGCGAAAAAGGACCGAGCGACAATATCGTCGTGCGCGGCGTGCTGCCGGTCGCCCTCGAGGTGCACGAGAACGTGCATCTCATCGAAGGCCGGATGTTCAGGCCGGCCATGGGCGAAGTGATCGTCGGCAAGGGCCTGGCCGGGCGCTACGCCAACACCAAGGTCGGCTCGACCATGCAATTCGGACGCGGAAAGTGGAAAGTGGTCGGAATTTTCACCGCCGGCGGAAGCTCATTCGAGTCCGAGGTCTGGGCCGATGTGCATAATGTGCAGGACGACACCCAGCGCGGCGCATACTACGCGACGGTGCGGCTAAAGATGGCTCCAGGAGCCGACTCGGAAGCGCTGATCAATCGAATCGCGGACGACCCGCGAATCAATCTACAGGCCGAAACCGAGGCGCAGTACTATAAGGAACAATCGGTGGTCGCGAGCCAGATGCGCGTACTGGGCCTGATCGTCGCGCTGATCATGGGCGTGGGCGCGGTGTTCGCCGCGATGAACACGATGTACGCCGCGGTCTCGGCGCGCACTTCCGAAATCGGCACGTTGCGCGCGCTCGGCTTCAGCCCGAACTCGGTCCTGCTGTGCTTCCTGATCGAATCGGTGCTGCTGGCGACGGCGGCGGGCGCGATCGGAGTTTTGCTCGCGATGCCAATCGACGGATTTTCGACCACGTTCGGAAACTTCGTCACGTTTTCGACCATGGCATTTAATTTCCGGGTGACGTTCGCGATCGTGGTCGAGGCGCTGGTCTTCTCCGCTTTGATGGGTATGCTCGGCGGATGGCTGCCCGCGCGCCAGGCGATGCGCCTGGGCGTGGTCGATGCGCTCAGAAGGAGCTAACGCAATGGCCGGGGAACAATCGCGTCCGCCCAATATCCGCGAGCTCGAATCACTGCGGATCAAGCGCAGCACCGAACCGCAACGCAAAAGCCGCCTGATCCCGGCCGCGATCGTGCTCGGCGTCCTCGCGGTTCTAGCCGCTGTTGGATACTACGCGTACGCCAATACTCTTGGACGGCCGCTCGAGGTGCAGACCGCGCTGGTCTCGATCAAGCAGGCCGGACAGCCGGGCGCGGTCCTGACCGGCTCCGGCTACGTCGTCACCAAGGACAAGTACATCACGATCGGCGCGCAGATTCTCGGCCAAATCGTCAGTGAACCGATCCAGGAAGGCCAGTACGTAAAGAAAGGCGACCTGCTCGCGAAGATCGACGACCGCGACTACGTGGCCCAGCTCAACCAGGCGATCGCCGATCGCAACCTGGCGGCGGCCAACGTCGTGTTGGGACGCGCGCAGCAAAAGCGCCAGCTCGAACTCTTCAAGAGCGGGGTCGAATCGCACGATCAATATGACGTAACCAGCAACGCGCTGTCGGTGGACGAAGCCAATCTGAAAAAAGCCGAAGCCGAGATCGAGTTTGCGAAATTCAACGTCAGCCAGTGCACGATCCGATCGCCGATCAACGGAATCGTGCTCAAAAAGTACCGCGAATCCGGATCGATGATCAGTTACGGCAACGCGGTCGCGTCGGACGAAGGCATGACCGATATCGCTCAGCTCGCCGACACCGATGATATGCGCGCCGAGGTCGATATCAACGAAAGCGATATCGCCAAAGTCGCGATCGGAAGTCCGGCCACCGTGCTTCTGGACGCTTATCCCGACCGTCCCTTCGACGCGCGCGTGGTCAAAATCTATCCCGAGGCTGATCGGCAAAAGGGAACCGTCAAGGTCGAGGTTCATATCCTTCAGCCAGACCTCAAAGTGATCAAGCCGGAAATGAGCGCGAAGGTTACGTTCCTTGCGGCAGTCGCCGCGAAGCAGGAAGCGGCTCTGGTTCTGGTGCCGAAGAAAGCAGTAGTCTCGGAAGGTTCGCGCAGCTACGTCTGGACGGTGCGCGACTTAGTGGCGCATCGAACCGAGATTACGCTCGGCCGCGAATTTCAGGACGGGATACAGGTAACCCAGGGACTCAGCGGTGGAGAGACGGTGATCGTGGTCCCGTCGGCGAAGTTGCGCGACGGGCAGCAGATCACGCCGGTCGCATCATAGTTTCATCAGGCGCGTTGACGAGTTCGAGACGCGCTATTGCGTCGGTGCGTTGCCCATCCCAAGCGCGAACATCCGCAGCAACATCGCCTTCGACCCCTGCTCTCGCTGCGTCTCGGACCGTGTAATTTTTGCCGCGTTGCTGGATTCCGCAGGAGCGAGCTGAGCTGACGCCGCAAGCGGCTCACTGATGGAATTGTCGGTCTGTTCCCATACGCTCCAGATTCGAGGATTGACCACTGCCGCCCATCGCCACGTCACGATGACGAATAACAAGCTGAATATAACGGCTAACACGAAGTAGCCTGTTTGCGCTTCCAGTCCGCGATGCATTTCCAGAGTTTGTTTCCCGTACATCGTCCCCGCCTCCGAGTCAGTCCGTGTTGGATAGACGCAACAATCGGTCCAATCGTTGCACCTGAACGGGTGTTCATGGTTAGTGACGGATCGTGGAAGATACAGGAGGAAATGCACGATGGCTGAGACATTCGTTCTCGTACATGGCGCATGGCACGGCGCGTGGTGTTGGGCAGCGGTTATCAATCAGCTCGAAAAACTCGGCGATCGCGCATTTGCCGTTGATCTGCCCGGTCATGGGCAAAATTATGCCGATCGCTCGAAAATAACGTTGCAGAGTTACGTGGATACCGTCGTGCGATACATCGAAGAGCGCGACCTCCGCAGCATCGTGCTGGCCGGCCATAGCCTCGGCGGGTTGACCATTTCGGGTGTCACCGCACGCATTCCGTCACGAATGAAACGCACCGTGTTCGTAAGTGCAATCGTGCCACTCGACGGCGAGCGTCTCACCGATCCCGCGAATCCCGCGACCAAGCCGATGCTCGATCT
>JBAPSR010000438.1:0-10163 GCA_049281755.1 Binataceae bacterium (SeqCode) | reverse complement strand
CAGGATTGGCCGTTTGGGCGGATGCCGCGCCCGATTCCGAAGAATACGCGGCTAGTTGCGCATCCAGGGACTTGAGGTAGCTCTGGTAATAGTCTTTGTACTGATCTCCTACCTCCGAATAACCGTTTCCCGTCCAGGCGAAAATCAGCGGCCATTCCGCCTCGCATCCGAGCTTGCCGAACCTGGGCCCTGTGGCGAACGGCGCCAGATCGCCCCAGAGAACCAACTCGTGCCTGCCGTCATGATTGATATCCAGCACGCTGTTCGCAAGATCGTGTCCACTTGCGTTTGTATTGTAAAGTTCGAACCCTTTCGGCGTCCTGTCGAAAATGTAGAGTTCGGTGCATCCCCAACTCCCCGGCGCAACCGACACGATCAAAGAGAGGTTCCCGGAGCTACGCAAATCCGCGAAACGAAACTCACACACCTTGTCCCCAAACGCTTCGCTAGCGCCCCAGAAGCGATTCTCGAAGTCCTCCACGGCGTCCAACGAAGGCGGATTCGAGGCGAGACTGCGCGGCGCGTTCACCGACCAATCAGCCGTCACCAACGCAGGTTGCGCCGCGAAGGCCGATGACGCGAACGCAAGGCACAAAGAAAGACCCAAGGCGATCGAACCTTTCTTGCAAATCCTCGAGTCCACCGCCGATTATTATCTCACGAGTCCGTCCGGCGGTAAATCGAGACGACCTACTTCGGCGGCGATCCGGCAAGCGGCTCAACCTCATTGCGATTTATTGAATGTGAAATCGGTCCTCGCTGTACCGCGCTCAGCGAAATGTTCGCGTCACCCGCTACTGCTCTATTCGAGTCGTGCGTCAAGGTTTTCAAATACTCGACCGCTTCGGGGGTTCCTATATCTTGGAGAACATCAGCGGCAAACTCTCTCTGGTAGGGGTTGTCGCTGTCCGCCCACTTGATCGCGTCGCTCATCCCGGCGTCCTTGGAGATACCAAGAAAGCGCTCGATCTTTGCCGCTTCGGCCTCCGTGCAATCGGGGACGTACGCCTGCCAGGGAGTAAAGGCAGGAGAGGCGGGGGCCGACGGAGAGATCTCCGGTAAGGGAACGTACGCCGGGGCGCCAAACCCGGCCGATGGGCCGGACGCACGCTCGCTATCAACCACTACTGGCGGAGACTGACGGACCGAGGCTGGGAACGCGGGGGTCGGACTAACCGCCGACGCATTCCGTTCTCCGGCGGCGGCGATCTGCTCTTTCATCGACGCGAGTTGTTTCTCGTAATACCCGCGGTACTGATTGCTGACGTTGGTATAGCCGTTGCCGGTCCAGGCATAGATCACCGGCCATATGGCTATACAGTGCATGGCTCCCAAGTACGAAGTGAATTCGGTGCTGACAATCAACTCCAGCTTGCCGTCTCCCCCCAAATCCTTGATTCCTGCGAGTCCTGAGCGAGCCTCAGCACTATAGCTTTCGAACCCGGATGGGGTCTTGTCCACTATCCAAAGATAGCAGTTTCTTCCGTCCGAAAAGGAAACAACCAATGAGAGGTTGCCGGAATGCCGCAAATCGGCGAACTGAGACGAGCATATGCCGAGTTGGAAAAGCTCGCCGCCAGAAGTAATACTGTGCAGCAACGCCAGCACCGCGTCGTCGGACGGCGGGCTGGTCGCCAAGCTGTGCGGCGAGCTAACCGACCAGTCGGCCGTCGCGAGTGCCGGTTGCGCCGCCCATAGGGGCGACCCGAATGCGCAGCATAGAGCGACGAACATCATTGTTGCGATTTCGTTTCGCATTATAGAATCCTCGAATACCTAGCTGCCGCAGGAAACATTCGGGGGTGTTTGGCCGTACACCAGACTGACATATTTATCTCCGGTGGACGTATTGGGATTGACGCCCCATTGCCACGTTCCATTCGGGCAAGCAGTTCCCTTTGGAGGACCGCTACTACACTGAGGAATGTAATACTGAGAAAGTATGCTGGCCGGATTCGAGGCGAAGCCGGCATACTGGAAAACCGCCATCTGTTCAAACATAAGAGAGTTAGAACTAAGCGCCGACAAGCCAGAGTATTTGCTTACCTGAGGCATGATCTTTGTGGTCAGGAGTTTTACCTTGCTTTCGAATGTGTTGTACCCTGTCTGGGCGTTCTCGATCCAATCCCACGCCGTAGTCATTTCTGTCTCGGATTTTTTGGTCAAATCAAGTTGATCCATCATAAGGCCAATGGCATAGCCCCCCGCGTACTTGGCGGGCGGACTTTCAACAGGCCACAAGGTGTTAACAGTATACAGAGGCGGTGGTGGCGGCGCGGATGTATAAAAGTCGGCGACTAACGAGAATTGCCTGTAGCTGCTCTCCTGCGACGCGATCAGTTCAAATAAATTTTGCGTGTAGGGAGCCATAAACGCGCTAAGATCGCTCGTTATCGCGGCGTCACAGATCCCACCTGGAATACCTGAGACGGTCCCTATGAGCTGGTTTGTCTCTGGATCGTTCTGGGCGCCGGCGTTGTATGTTGCATTCAGCGTAAGCTGTCCACCCGCAACCTGGTAGAGCCCTTTAGAGCTTGTTGGTGGCACCATACCGGCCGGTATTGGTGTCTGACCAAATGC
The DNA here is from genome assembly GCA_049281755.1 of Binataceae bacterium (SeqCode). GTDB lineage: Bacteria > Desulfobacterota > Binatia > Binatales > Binataceae > JBARDN01. The sequence goes on along the minus strand of JBAPSR010000438.1, from coordinate 7,583 downwards.
GAACGTATATGAAGCATTATTATTCGTGTCAAAGGTCTTAATATCAATACTTGCTGGCGGCTTTGGAATCTGTCCGCTCGTTTGGTACGAAAGCTTCCCGGCCCATTTTATCTTTGCGTTTCCCGAATTAAGAGTAATAGATGCATATCCGGGATAAAACGGCGACGCGGTCGCCTGTGGTACTGGCAACATAAGAGGAAAATTGTTTATGTTATGCTGAGCGTCCATCGACGGAGACACCGTGAAGCCGGCCCCGTATTCGTTCTCGACAATATTGGCACCGTCGATTGATGCGGTGGTAGTTGCGTTTTGCGGGCCCGCGCTTGCCGGAGTGAAAGTGACCTCGTAATAGCACTTTCCTCCGCCGCTCAATTGATATGACGGATAACAGCTCGGGGAATAACCTGAATCCTCAGGCGGAGCGGAGACCACGAAAGCTGATGAGCCCCCGCTAACCGTGATCGTACCGGTGGGACAGCCGTTCGCGATCTGCACAATCAGGATCTGGCTCTCTATCGGATTCCCTGTCGCGTCCTCTCCAGATTCTGTCGCGCCCAAATCAATTGATTTGGTCTCGCCCGTGCACTGCGCAAATACGGGACCGGCCGAGACGGTACAACTCAATGCCGAAATTAGCACCGCAAAAATGAAGGTGGCGCGCGCCTGAGTCCACAGTTTCCAATTGATCGTGATCATATCACCCAATCACCTTTCGCTCTAAACGCACCCGTTACGTTCGCTAAATCAATGAGCGCGTGCGCGCCGCCGCGCCTGCCGTCTAGGTGGCTTTCTGGCGGAAGCCGGGCTGGAGCCGCCGAGAAACCCACCATTCCAAGTGAGCGCGATCCCCATTGGTGTACCGAGTCCGGTGTTGGACCCTGTGATCGCGGCGGTAGGCGCCACGTCACCATTGCTTCCGGCTGGATAGACCGTGATACTGTCCACGCCGCCGACCGAACTTCCGTCGTTCGCGACGTAAATATTCGCGTTGGAATCGAGCGCTAAGCCGCTCGGTGAATCAAACTCTGTTTTATCAACTGTCCAGCTTGCTCCACTGATCGTTGCGCTAGGCGTCTCATTAAGTATGCCGGTGCTTGTTCCCAGCGGCGCATAGACTGTGACGCTGCCGGCGTCGTCCGGTCCGCCCGCGGAATTCACCACATAGATTTTCCCGCTGAAATCAATCGCGACGCCGTAAGGCGAGTTGAGCCCGGTATTATCGCATGGCGCGCAACTTGGATTGTCGCTTATGGTGGCTATCGGAGTAACGTTTCCGTTGCTTTCCGCTGAATAGATCGTAATGCTCCCATAGCCATCAGGCCCGCCGTAGGCATTTGCTACATAGAGGTTGCCACTCGCATCCATTGCCAAACCCGTGGGGAAATTAAAGCCAGTGTTGTCGCCGCTGCTATTGCCGCTAATGGTGGCGCTTGGCGTGACGTTCCCGTTGCTGCCCGACGGATAAACGGTGACGCTCCCAAGACCATCCGGGGCGCCGACGGAGTTTGCCACATAGACGCTCCCGCCGAAGTAGGTAACTCCAAATGGCTGCGCGAGTCCCGTGTTAGCACCGACTATGGCGGCGCTGAGGGGTGCGTTGGCGTAGCTTCCCTGCGGATATATGTTTACGCTGTCCAATCCGCCGACAATGCTCCCTTGATTTGTCACATAGATGTTGCCGCTCAAATCAAGAGCGATCCCCGCCGGCACGTCGAGCGCAGTATCCAAGCCTATAGTTTCACTGGGCTCTGGATTGTTGGGTGGATAAACCGTTATGGCGTCGAGGCTGTCCTCGTTGCTGCCGTCATCCGCTACATAGAGGTTTCCGCCGGAATCGACCACTATTCCCGAGGGATCCAGCAGCCCCAAGGCGAACAGATCGTTGCTGGGAGTGGCGTTGCCGTTGCTCCCGGGAGCATAGATGGCGATGCTATCCACGCCTCCATAAAGTCCGCCGTCGTTCGTGACATATATGTTTGCGCCCGAATCGACCGTGATGCCGCCGGGCGAGTCGAGTCCCGTGTTAGCGCCGGTAATCGTGGTGGACGGTGTCACATTGCCGTTGCTGCCGGCGGGATAGACGGTTACGCTGTCCAGCGCGCCAACCGTGCTGCCATCATTCGCTACGTATATGTTGTCCACGGAATCGAGAGCGATGCCCCAAGGCACGAGGAGTCCGGTGCTGCCGCCTGAAATCGTGGCGCTCGGTTGGACATTGCCATTACTGCCGGCAGGATAGACCGTTATGCTGTCCACGCCGCCAATCTGGCTGCCGGAGTTCGCCACATAAATGTTCCCACTTGGGTCCAGCGTGATCGCCGTCGGATAGGCGAGTCCTGTCGCGGTACCCGTAATGGTGGCGGTCGGCGTAACATTGCCGTTACTGCCGACGGCAAACACGGTGACGCTGTCGGGTCCGCCTTCGAGGCTGGCCGCGTTCGCGACGTAAATGTTTGAGTTGGAATCCAGCGCGATTCCGGTAGGATTGATTAGCCCGGTATTGGCGCCAGCAATGGTGGCAGTTGGCGCGACGTTGCCGCTGGCGCCGGCCGGATAGATAGTCACCGAGTCAATATCTTGGTTCGCCACGTAGAGATTGCCGCTTCGATCGCGAGCAATGCTAACGGGACCGCCGAGTCCGGTTTCCGGGGTGGGGGTTGCCGAAGGGAGAGGAGAAACGTTGCCGTTGCTGGAAAGCGGATAGGCAGTTACCGGCGGCGAACTATAGGCCGTGAAACTGGAATTCGCGACGAAGAGAGCCGGGCTCGGCGCATAGGTGATGACGATCAGGCCGTTGCCGCCCGTCGCATTTCCGGCCCCGCCCGACCCACCGCCGTAGTTCCCGCCCGCTCCTGGGCCGAGATAATATAGTCCGCCACCGCCGCCACCCGAACCCGCGGTGACACCGCCCGCCGTGTAATATTCCTCGCCCGCACCCCCTCCGCTAAGTGGGCTGCCGCCCGCACCGCCAAAGCCATTATCTCCGGCGCCCCCGGCACCGGCGCTGCTGTCAGTGCCTGCCGCGCCGGGTGCGCCCACTCCGTGCGGGCCGCCTGCGCCGCCGCCTCCGCCGCCGCTATTTTCAATGATGCCTTTGACTCCGCCCGCGCCTTTTCCACCGGCGTATATGATCGTTCCAACGTTATTAGTCGTGGAGTTGGTACAGCCTGAAGTCGCGGTCGCTGAGCATCCTCCTTCCGCGGAGACCGATGCATTGCTGATGCTGGTTCCGTTAAACCAAGTCGCCCCGGTGGTTTTAATGCTGCCGCCGGCAGTACCTGCTTGATAGGTAACTCGGCTCCCTGGAGTGAGACTGAGATTACTGATTCCGCTGTACGATCCGCCGCCGCTTCCCCCGATGGCTCCGGCGGATTCTCCGCCCGCACCAATTACCTCGATCGTATTATAGTATTGTTCCAGCCGCTGGGCACAGTCCAGGTCGTCCCGGAGGTGAGATAGATCACGCTGGTCTGCGCCAAGCTCAGCGAGGGCGCCGAAAGCAGAAATAGAAAACACGCGGCGAGAGTCAGCGCGGACCGAAATGAAGCCAGCCGCAAGTTAAGTAGAGCCGTCGCTGTTAAGCCAAGAAGACCAGAACCTCGACGATTAGCCACACGATTCCCCTTTGCTCTCGTCACACTTTCAGCGAACTTGCCTCAAGGCCTGAATGCTAAATTTTACAACTAAACTTTAGTTTCGAGGATCTGCGCTCTCTCGCTATAAGCGTACTGAGCGAATCGTCGCCAGCCTCGGACTGTTCACTAAGGGTCGAGTGCTAGATACCGCAAGTTTACAACACCCGTCAAGAGTCGCCGTCAATTCGCTCGCGCCGATCGCGGTCGCGGGCGGCTGTCAGCCCTCGAAGGCGTAGGCGTTTTCTTCGTGCTCGCTCAGATCGAGGCCCATGTACTGGCCTTCGTCATCGACGCGGATTCCGACCAGCGCGTCGGTCACCTTGAACAGCACCGCGCTGCCGACGAATGAAAACGCGACGCTCGCGACCACCGCGATCGCCTGCACCAGGAGTTGATGCGGATTGCCCCGCAGCAGTCCATTGCCGCCGGCCGCGTTGATCGCGATGCTGGCGAAAATTCCAGTCGCGAGCGCGCCCCAGATTCCGCCGACCATGTGCACGCCCACTACGTCGAGCGCGTCGTCGTAGCCGAAGAGCGATTTCATCCGCACCGCGCCAAAGCATAGCCCTCCCGCGACGATACCGATGATTATCGCCGGCGCCGGTCCCACGTAGCCCGACGCGGGTGTTATCGCTACCAGCCCCGCGACCGCTCCTGAAGCGGCGCCGAGCGTGGTCGGCTTGCCCGCGACGAACCACTCCACCGCGACCCACGAGAGCATCGCGGCCGCGGCGCCCAGATGCGTCGCGACGAACGCCGAGACCGCCAGGCCGTCGGCCGCAAGCGAACTGCCCGCGTTGAACCCGAACCATCCGACCCACAAGAGGCCCGCGCCGGTGATCGTGAGCGTCAGATTATGCGGCGCCATGTGCTCCTTCGGGTATCCGCGCCGCTTGCCGACCAGCAGCGCGCCAGCCAATGCCGCGGCTCCCGAAGAAATGTGCACCACCGTGCCGCCGGCGAAATCCAGCGCGCCCATCGCGTGAATCCATCCGTCGGACCCCCACACCCAATGCGCCAGCGGATCGTAGATCAGCGTGGTCCACAGCAGGCTGAAAATCACAAATCCTTTGAACGTCATCCGCTCCGCGATCGCGCCGGTAATCAGCGCCGGTGTGATAATCGCGAACATGCATTGATAGATCATGTAGGCCTGATGCGGCACCGTCGCGGAGTATGCGGCATACGGCTGCGTCGCGCTGACTCCTGCCAGACCAGCCCACGAAAGCGCTCCGGCAAGTCCGCTGCCGGGCGCAAATGCGATGCTGTAGCCGAAGAGCACCCACTGGATCGATACGAGTCCCACAAGGATGAAGCTCTGCATGAGCGTCGACAGAACGTTCTTACGCCGCACCATCCCGCCATAGAACAGCGCGAGGCCGGGAATCGTCATCATCAGGACCAGCACCGCCGAAAGCAGAACCCAGGCGGTGTCGGCGCCGTCGATTTTCGGCGCGGCGGGAACAGCCGCGTGCGCCGAGGATGCGCCGGCGATCACGAACAATGACGCGGCACCAATAACGAGAAAGGTTGTGAGAAGGACGGAACTACGCTCGAGCGCATCCCTGCGAGCCATCAGGAGCCTCCGATAGTGGCGTCAAAAGCGCCAGATACACCGATGCCGCCCGTTTGAGCAGCAATCGCCCAACGATTCGGCAATAACCCCCGTCGCCAACGCGGTTTATGCCGTTGCCGGGAGAGCGAGCAAAATCGATGCCCCATGCGGTGAAGTTTCCTCGACCAAAAAAAGAAGGGGCGGCTCGCGACGAACCGCCCTTCTATAACTCTTAGCTAATCGCGGAAGCTCAGCCTTTCGGCAATCCTAGAATTCGCTCGCCGATCATGTTGCGCTGCACCATCGAGGTGCCGCCCGCGATTGTCATCGATTCGGACGCGAGGATGCGCTTCATCCAGTCGCCGCGCGGGGCGAACGGCGTATGCGATTCGAGCATCGCGTATTCGCCAAGCAACCGCGTCGCGAACTTGACCATCCGCTGGCCCAGGTCAGTCGAGACCAGCTTCGAGATCGACGCCTCGGAGCCGGGCTGCAAGCCCTTGAGCCGGCGCGAGAGTGAGCGCAGCCCGTTGTACTTCTTGGCCGCAACTTCGATCGCGAATTGCGCGAGCTGCTGTCGAATGTCGTCTTCCTCGATCGCTGGACGCCCGCCAATCTGCACCCGTTTTGCCAGATCGACCAGCGCGTGCAGGGTCTGTTCGGTGCCTCCGATCGTCTCGCCGATTCCGAACCGCTCGTGCATCAGCGTCGCGACCAGCACCTGCCATCCCTGATTCATCGGTCCGAGCAGATTCTCCTTGGGGACTTTCACGTCCTCGAAGAAAATTTCGTTGAACTCGGAATCGCCGGTTATTTGCATCAGCGGACGCACCGTGACTCCCGGGCTTTTCATATCGACGATCAGCGCGCTCATGCCCTTATGCTTGGGAGCGTCGGGATCGGTGCGGACGAAAAGCTGGCAAAAGTGCGAACGATGCGCGATCGTGGTCCAGACCTTCTGCCCGTTGACGACGAAGTCGTCGCCCTTGAGCTCGGCGCGGCACTGGATCGCGGCCAGGTCCGAGCCCGCGCCCGGCTCAGACATCCCTTCGCACCAGATCTCTTCGCCGGCCAGGATCGGCTGCAGGTAGCGCTTTTTCTGTTCCTCGGTGCCCCACTGCATCAGCGCGGGCCCGTTCATGATCACCCCCAGCACGTTGCATCCCATCGGCAGTCCGAGCCGCCCCATCTCCTGCTGGAAGATGACCTGTTCGATAAAGGTCGCGCCGCGCCCGCCGTATTCTTTGGGCCAGGTCAGGCCGGCCCATCCCGCCTCGTAGAGCTTGGTGTGCCAGGCCTTCAGGCGACTCCAGACGACATCGTCGCCGCTGTTTTCGTCGTCGACCTGCGTCATCGGCGGAGGCTGATTGGCCTCGAGCCACTTTCTGACATCCATCCGGTAAGCTTCTTGTTCGGGCGACCAGTTAAAATCCATAGCTCAGGAACCTTCCTGTTTGATTCGGTACTACGATGCTATCGCTGCGGACCTCACTTGGGTAGCGCGCCGCGAAGCCTCCTGCAAGCCTCGGCAAAGCGAAAAAATACCGATCGTTCAATGGAAATAGAGAAATCGCGCTAAATCGGGCGATGCTTGCATGTGAAATCGAAACAAGAAAAATTTAGACTGGGCGGCAGAACGATTACTCCGATCTCTTAAATCAGATCCACCGCAAGTTAGATCGGGAGGTAGACATGATCCACGGAAGCTGCATGTGTGGAGGAATAAGGTTCGAAATCGAAAAGGTGCGCGTGATGACCTACTGTCATTGCTCGGTCTGTCGTAAGACCACTGGAGCCTCGTTCGCGACGTTTGCACACGTCCGCTCCGAACGGTTCAAGCTCTTAAGCGGCGAAGATTTGATCAATCCCGGATACGAATGGACTCCCGGCCATGCGCGGAGCTTCTGTAGGAGATGCGGCTCGCCCGCTCCGGCGTTCGTCGATGCGACTAGGATGGTGAGTGTTCCGGCCGGCCTATTGGAAGACGACCCGGGCGTACGTCCTTCGATGCACGTATTCACTTCGTCGAAGGCAGCATGGGTGAACCTCGACGACGATTTAGCGAAGTACGACAAATGGGTGCCGGGCTTCGTTCCCGGGGATTTAGCCTCTACCACCAAGTCGTGAACCGCGCGGCGCCATTCTCTTACGATTGCAATGCGTGCGGGAAATGCTGCCGCGACAAGGTGATCACGCTCGCGCCGTATGACGTGCTGCGTATCGCGCGGGCGGCGGGAGTTTCTACCCGCCAGGCGATCGCGCGTTTCACGCTGCGGCGCGGATCGATTCTCAAATTCGGCGCCGGCGGCGCATGCGCGATGCTCGACCGCGTCCGCTGCCGCATCCACGAGGGCCGACCTCTCGCCTGCCGGCTCTATCCGCTCGGCCTCGAG
>JBAPSR010000437.1:0-3091 GCA_049281755.1 Binataceae bacterium (SeqCode) | reverse complement strand
CCGGCCATCGGGTCGGCGCGCGGCGCACAGTCCATCGGCAGGAGCTTGCGCGCGGCGAACCAAAAGCGTGCGCCGTCACGTAGCCTTTTGCCCCCGGCCGTGAACCAATCCTGTCGCCGCGCCGCCTCGTCGCGCTCTACGCGCGTTCGTCCCCGTGGGCTGCTACGATGCCCCCGCTATGCCATCCGCCTCACCTGACTCATCCGCTCCGGAATCCAGAGAGCTGAAGGCTGGATTGTCGCTGTTCGACTCCGCGACCATCGTCGCGGGCTCGATGATCGGTTCGGGAATCTTCATCGTCTCCGCGGATATCGTTCGCCATGTCGGGTCGCCGGCCGCGCTGCTGGCGGCCTGGATCGTCGCCGGTCTGATGACGATCGCGGGCGCGCTTGCCTACGGCGAGCTGGCCGCGATGATGCCGCAGGCCGGAGGACAGTACGTTTATCTGCGCGAGGCCTACGGCCAGCTTTGGGCGTTTCTGTTCGGATGGACGCTGCTGCTGGTAATCCAGACCGGAACTATCGCGGCGGTCGCAGTCGCGTTTGCGCGCTTCGGCGGTGTGATGTGGCCGGCGCTGGGCTCGGAGCTTTGGATCGGTGCCGGCAGCTTTGGAATCTCGGGCGAACGTTTGGGCGCGATCGCCGTGATCGCGCTGCTGACCGCCGCAAATTTGCGCGGCCTCGATCTTGGCAAGATGGTGCAGAATTCGTTTACGACCGCGAAGATCCTGTCGTTGCTGATGATCGTCGTGGTCGGATGCATTTTGTTTCCGAACCCTATCGCCGTGAAGGCGAACTTCGGCAGCGCGCACGCGTTCCTTTCCTCGGGAGTGATGCACACAGGCTTTCTGGCGGCGTTTGGCGCAGCGATGGTCGGGAGCCTGTTCTCCGCCGACGCCTGGGCCTCGGTCACGTTCACCGCTGCCGAAGTCCGCAACCCGCGCCGCGATTTACCGCTTGCACTCGCCCTTGGCACCGGCGTCGTCATCGTACTTTACGTCCTGACCAACGTTGCCTATCTGTGCGAGCTGCCCGCGGCCGGAGTGGCGAACGCGCCCAGCGTGATTGCGCGCGGAATCTCGCATGCCGCCAGCGACCGGGTCGCATCGGCCGCGATGCAGGTGGTATGGGGCCGCGCCGGCGCGACGCTGACCGCGATCCTCGTGATGATCTCAGCCTTCGGATGCGCCAACGGGCTTATCCTGACCGGGGCCCGCGTGATCTATGCGATGGCCAACGACGGGGTGTTTTTCGCCGCGGCGCGGCGGCTGAATCGCAACCGGGTCCCCGCTTTCGCGCTCGTAATCCAGGGGATCTGGGCTGCGGTCCTGACGCTTAGCGGCACGTACTCCGATCTTCTCGATTATGTGATTTTTGCGCAGCTCCTGTTCTATGTCCTGACTGTCGCCGCGGTGTTCGTGCTGCGCAGGAAGCGCGCCGACGCGCCGCGGCCGTATCGCGCATGGGGATATCCTGTCGTGCCTGCCGCTTATATCGTAGCGGCGGTCGCGCTGATGCTGGATCTGTTGGTGGTCAAACCGCGGTTTACTTGGCCCGGGCTTGGAATCGTGATCGCGGGTGCGATTGTTTATTCAGTGATGCGGCGGCGTCCGGCCGCTGCATGAGTCCCAACCGGTTTGCTGATCAAACGGGGCTACGGCGTCTTGCCGGGTGATCCGGTGGTAACCCCGGGCGCCGGACCGGAGCTTTCGTCGGTCGAGACCGCCTGGACCGGTTGTCCCGCGGCGGCGCAATCTTTGGCGGTGAGCTTCTTTGCGCTGAACTCGTGCGCAATCTGATCGAGAATCACGGCGCTGCGCGCGGGCGATTGATTGCCCGCCAGCTTGAACAGTTCGGCCGCGTTTTTCGCCGCCGCATCGGCGTCGGAATCAGACTTCGGAATCCCATAAATCTGAAACACGCGGCACAACGACTGAAGGCCATCGTTGCGATCGGATGCGCTCAGCACCGCTTCGTTCTGCCCAGGCTCCGACGGTCCCTGTGCGCTGCGGCGGCTCGAGAACATCCCGCCAACTCCGCGCAGCGCCGCGAGCACGACAATCACAACCACCACGATCACGGCGCCGCGCCCGGCCTTCTGGCCGGGCGTAAGCTCGCTCCATGGGATGAGCTCGATTCCTTTGCGTTGTGGTGGTTGCGAGGCCGTATCGTTCACCAGCGGGCGCAGGCGCCGTCGCGATCGTATCCCGAGATCATGCTATCAGCGCGCTTACGAAGTTCCAGCACAGTACCCAAGAAAGCTACATCGCGCGGTATCAAAGTCAATACGACCCGCGAATTCGGCGGTCGGTTTGTCACGAATATTTTTGCGCCCGCTTTATTTCATCACCGTGTCGATGAACCGCTGCGTGTCCACATACTCGCGGATGCGGCGAATCTTTCCCGCTTCGAGCTCGAAGATGAAGCAGTACTCGTTTTCGTAGTCCTTTCCGTTTTTGGCCTTGCCGCGATTCGTCATCTCGACGATGACCGTGTCGCCGTCGCAATAGATTTTCCGGAACTCGCTCCTGAGTCCTTGTGGGAAGACTCCCCCGATTCCGGACATGAAGCTTAAGATCTCGTCCTTGCCCTTTTTGATTCCGGAAGTTCCCGGCATATTTCCCGGCACCAGCCAGCTCACGTTGTCGTCCATGTTCGCGAAGGCTGCCTTAAGGTCGCCCTTGCCGAACGCCGCCCAGGTCTGCTTGATGAGTTCCTTGTTCTGCTCCGCGTTCATCGCTGGTGCTCCTTGTCCCGGATTTCACTCGATCAAATCGCTCCCAATGAATATCGCGTTTGACCCGCGCGAGCTATCAGGATGCGCGCGCGAAAAAATCGCGCCGTGCCGCCGCTGACAATGGCGTGGCCCCGTGCCATACTTTTGCCGGATCGGACGACTCATGCACTCAGGGCGTTTTCGCAAAGCTGCGCTGAAGTCCGTGTCAGCCTTCGCGCTGATACTCATGCTCTCGATCGCTGTGGCATTCGCGGCGACGCCGGCGCGTGCGCAAGACGGCTCGTCTTCGAATTCGGATTCGGGTTATCAAGACGACCAGGTCATCCCGAACAACGATATGTCCGATCCCGATCCC
>JBAPSR010000436.1:0-2848 GCA_049281755.1 Binataceae bacterium (SeqCode) | reverse complement strand
GGGGTGGCCAATCCACCCGCTCGGTCGGGGCGATTTTCATCGTCATCCCGTGTTCGACCTTGTACAAGACTCCCGGTGAAACCAGGTCTTTAACTTTGTAGGAATTTTCAGGAGTGATGAAGTCGCCAGGCTTTACTTGCGCGTGAGCGGTGATGCCCATGGCACCGAACGCGAACAGCGATAGAGCCGCGACGACCGTCACTCGCCATGACGACGTTCTCCAGAGCTTTCGCATGAACAACCTCCGAAAGGATGGTGGCGGCGAGATTGCCGCAGTGCTCCCCGAATGGGGATCATTAGGGGAACTAGCTGGATTTGTCAAACTTTCACAATCGAGCCGAATCAACGGATTCGATAACACTGTTATCAAAACAAGACTCGCTAATGTCAAACTCGATATTCCATTGATTTTACAAGGAGATTGCGCGATCGCGCCGCAAGTACAGCTCGTATCAGGCGCGCTTCCCGACACAGTGTCGGTAGTCAGGGCGGAGCTCGTCCAGCATTAGCTTGTCGCATACCCAGATGAAGCAATGGGCGCGAAATTTCCGACACAGTGTCGGTAGTTGGAACGAGGCTTGCTCGCGACGACGTGACTCGCGCGGGTTCGCGAGTCATTCTGACGCTATGAGCGAGACCGTGCCGTTTGCGATTCGGCGAAGCGAGCTGATTGCCCGTGCAACGGGAATTCTCAACGCTGATCCGCGGTTCCCGGCGGGATGGCTCGAAGGCAGCCTTGCCGACGGCTCCGCGGATTCGTATTCCGATATCGATCTCTACTTGTGCGTCGATGAGCAGGCGTGGGACGAGGTCTGGGCGAACCGGCTGAAGGTAATCGGGACGTTCGCGCCGCTGCTCGTGTCACCTGACATCGCGGGGCTGTTCGGGGTTGCGTGCCTGGTCGAGGGACCGGTCAAGCTCGACGTGTTTTTCGAGCGCGAGAGCGTCATCGGGGGGCATCAGCGGATCAAGGTAAAGCGGCTGTGGGGGCCGGAGCGAATCTACGCGCAGCTCAAGATCGGCGAGGATCGCGGTGACGCCGCGATCAAGGCCGTACTGCGTTTCAATATCCTGGGATTTTTGCAGGGGGCGACGTGGCCGGTCCGGATTCTCGCGCGCGGACAGGTCAATACGTTCCTGTTCAACGAGATCCTGCTGGTCGAGACGGCGATTATACCGCTGATGCTGCTGGAGAAGGATCGCCGCGCGTTCCATCGCAACATGTTCACGCGGGCGAAGATGATCTCGGCCGCCGAGCAGGCGTTGTGCGCGCGGATGGTCGATCAGATATGCGCCGCGGTGCGCGCGGGCGATCGCGCTGCGATGCGCGAGGTGCATCTCGAGATATTCCGGATGATCTGCAAGCTCGGGCGCGCGGCGTTCGAGCGCTACAGCCTGGAATTTCCGCCGCGAGTCGAGGAGGAGATGGTCGCGTTCTACACGCGCGAATGGCCGATGGAGTAAAAGAACCAAACCCGGAGAAAAACACCAAGACACCAAGGAAGAGCGGGCGGCCACGAAGACACTAAGACACGAAGAAGAAGCGGAACGTTCCAGTAGGAAAGTCCCGCCAGGTTTTCTTTGTGTCTTAGTGTCTTTGTGGCCGCTTGGTGCCTTGGTGTTTTCCGATCTTCGTCAGGAGTTGGGGTCTACGCCCCACTTTTTCTTGTTTTCGGCGACCTGCTCGGAGGTTGGATGCTCGGTCTGCACGAAAAGCTTGACCTTGAATTGGTCCATTATATCCAGCATCGCGTGGTTCAGGGCGATGTCGTCGTTCAAGACTTCCGGAACCGCGGGTTCCTCGAAAATCGCCTGCCAGGGGCATTCGGGCTCGCAGGCGCCGCAGTCGATACACTCGTCGGGATTGATGTATAGCTGATTGGGAAATTTTTCCTTGTCGGCGCCGACGTACTCATAGATGCAGTCAACCGGGCATACGCTAACGCATCCGGTATCAAGGCAATCGCGGCAGAGCCGTGTGATGGTCCAGGGCATGGGTCGTCAATCCTCTCGTCTTGCCTCTCGTCTTGCTTCTCCCGTTGAGGAGCGTACCGTCCATAAGCTACATCGGCATGAGCTGTCAAGAAAGGTCTGCGAACGGACGGCAGAGGCCGTGATGATTTATGCCGGGTGATCGAATGAAAAACTCTCTATGGAAGCCTCAGGTCAGCGAGGCCGGAATTGCGTCGCTCCGCGTATTTCAATTTCTGATGGGCGCTATGGTTCTCGGTTTCATTTTGATCTGCACATTTCTAGACTTCCTACGCAGCCACCCCGGACTCACAGTGCTCTCTACCGTCGCATATCTCGTTCTCTGCACATTTGGAGTGTACTTCAAAATAGCGCAAGCAAAGGTATTGACCACCCACCATTCCAAGTGAATCTAAAAGCCGCTCGTTGCGGAAGGGAATCACGCGCGAAAGGAAGATTGAGATGAGCACTAGCCAAACCAAGGCTGGCGGATCTGTGCGGGTCGAGAGCGACTCGATGGGGGCGATCGAGGTCAAGAGCGATCGCTACTGGGGCGCGCAGACCGAACGATCGCTGCTGCATTTCGCGATCGGCAACGACCGCATGCCGCGCGGGGTGATTCGCGCCTTTGGGCTGCTCAAAAAGGCGGCGGCCGAGGTTAATCGCGATCTGAAAAAGCTGCCCGAGGACAAGGCAAAGCTGATGATCGCGGCCGCCGACGAGGTGGTCGCCGGAAAGCTCGACGAGCATTTTCCGCTGCGCATCTGGCAGACCGGCAGCGGCACGCAGACCAACATGAACGCCAACGAGGTTATTTCGAACCGCGCGATCGAGATCGCCGGCGGCGTGCTCGGCAGCAAGAAGCCGATACATCCCA
>JBAPSR010000435.1:0-16728 GCA_049281755.1 Binataceae bacterium (SeqCode) | reverse complement strand
TCAGGAAGGGGATCGCGACGATCCATGCGAACGCGCCGCCGCCGAAAACCAGGATCGCGATTCTCGGTCCGATGATATAGCCGACGCCGAGCAGCGCCGCCGAGATGTCGATCGAACCCGAGAACGCCGCGCCGCCGATCCATCGCGCGCCGGATAGCGCCGCAGGAACGATCCCGAGCATGTCCTGCGCGGATTTGAGAATCGCGGCGAGAATTCCGCCCCACGCGAGCGGCGCGACCTGCGCCGTGTCCTGGCCTGTGCGGAGCACCTCCGCGCAGGCGAGGCCCTCCGGAAACGGCAGGCGTTCATCGACGATATACGCGCGGCGCAGGAAGACCACCAGCAGCGCGCCCATCGTGCCGCCCGCGGCGCTGAGCGCGGTCACTTCGAGATAAGGAAGCGAGCCGTGATTGCCGAGGATCACAATCGCGGGAAAAGTGAAAATCGCTCCCGCGGCGACCGCCTCTCCTGCCGACGCTATAGTCTGCACGACATTGTTTTCCAGAATCGTCGAGCCGCCCAGGATGCGCAGTATCGCCATCGAGATGACGGCCGCCGGAATACTCGCCGAGACCGTCATCCCCGCGTACATCCCGAGGTACGCGTTCGCGGCGCCAAGAATCAGCGCGAGCACGACGCCGAGCAGGATCGCTCGAATCGTCAGCTCGCGTATCGGAGCGGCTGAGGCTTCGGGCGCGGACGATCCAGCAGGAATGTCGGTTCGCACCGCGCAACTATATGCGATCGCGAGCCGAGGAAAAAATTATCAGTGCGGGGGCGCGCGCGGGCCCTACGATCCCGAGGGAGGCGTCGCCGCGCGTACGATATTTCCGTTGGGCATCTGGACCGGCTCGCCCGCCGCGCGCCATCCTTCGATGCCGTCTTTCATCTCGCTTGCGTCGGTATATCCGGCGGCGGCGGCGCGCCGCGCGGCTTCATCGGAAGCGCCGCATTGCAGGTTCTTGCAGTAGAACACGAGCTTGGCGTTGTGATTGCTCGGCAGCTCATCGGCGACATTGTAGTCACCCGATGACGAGAGCGGACGCGCCGCGGGAATCATCCCGTCGCCTTCGCGAACGGTCGGTACGTTGGCGTCATAGATGCGCACGTGCGCGTTCGGATCGGCGATCAGATTGGCGAGATCCTTGACATGGATGATGTGGATGTTGGTCGAAGCAGTGGGAGTATTGTTGATGACGCTGCCGATATCGGCGGCGAATGCGGGTGCGGCGAACGGGACCGACAGCATCACGATCGCCGCAATGAGACCAATCAGTCCGCGCCACTGAATGTGCATTTCGCTGCTCATTTGAGATACGCTAGCAAACTCTGCGATCAGGTAGAACCCTCACCCGCAAAGGAATTCTTTCCATGATTAAACTTTACGAGCATCCCTTTTCTCCATACGTGCAGAAGGTAAAAATCGCGCTGCACGAAAAGAATGTCGAGTTCGAGACCGAGATTCCCGACGCGTTCAGCGGCGCCCCAAGCAAATTCGGCGCGACTAATCCGCGCCTGGAAGTTCCGGCGCTGGTGGACGAGGGACTCGCGATTTTCGACTCGACGATCATCGTCGATTATATCGACGAGAAATGGCCGCAGCCTCCCCTGATGCCGCCCGCGCCGCGCGAGCGCGCACGCATCAGGATGATCGAGGACGTTTGCGACACCTATTACGAAGCGATCAATTGGGGCCTGATGGAAGTGCGCGCGTGGCGGCGCGCCAGCGGTGCGATGGCGGCAAAGCTCGAAGCGCGCGCAACTGAGCAGACCGCCGGAATTTTCGCGTGGCTAGAGCGCGAGCTCGGCGCGCATGAATGGTTCAACGGCGCGTCGTTCGGCCGCGCCGACCTGTCGGTCTATCCGTATCTGCATGGTTCCGCGGTCTGGGGAATACCCCCGAAGGCCGGCTCGCCGCTGGCAAAATGGCTCGAACGGATAGAACGGCGGCCGAGCGTGCAGAAGACTGTCGCGGCGGCCGAGCAGTTCGCAAGCTCGATGGGTGACGCGCTGCCGGCGATGCTCGAATCGGGCGCGTTCAAGCGCCAGTACCGCGACCATCGCTTGGAATGGATGATGCGCAGCGGCGGCGTCGAAGTCGTGCTCGAAGGTTTGAAGAAGGGGACTCTGCGCTTCTCAGAAGAAATTCGGTAGAAGAAAATCGGTAAGCATGCGGCGACGCGCGTTCGTACGCGCGCCGCCGCACTTTTGGTTCATACCCCAAATCTGAACGAGTCGCCCGACTTGGTGATCTTGCCGGCCGACGGCGTGCCGAAATGCGTGCCGAACACGAGGACGTCCGTATCCGCGTAGCGCTCGCAGAACGCGCGGCGCGTTTTCTTCGCCATCGCACCGTCGGAGTCGAACGAGTCGTCCCATTCCGGGAACATGCATTGAATCGGGTGATGCATCAGATCGCCGGTGATCACCGCCTCGTGCCCCTTGGATGAAATCCGCACGCTGTGATGCCCGGGAGTGTGGCCGGGAGACGGTTCGAGCCAGACCTCGTCGGTGATCTTGTGGTTCGATTCCACCAGTTGCGCGTGTCCGGAATCGACGATCGGGCGCACCGAATCCTCGACCGGGTCGCGCATGTCGGCGCCCTCGAAGTGCGACCAGAAATCCCATTCGGTTCCACCGATGATGTACTTCGCTTTGGCGAAGGTCGGCACCCATTTGCCGTTCTCGAGCGTGGTGTTCCATCCGACATGATCGACATGCAGATGCGTACAGACCACGTGGTCAACGTTATCGCGGGTGCATCCTACTTTCGCGAGGTTGTCCAGAAACGGGAGCTTGAGCTTGCTCCAGACCGGGTTGGAACGAACCTTGTCGTTGCCGATGCAGGTATCGACGACGATTCGCTTGCCTTTGGATTCGATCACCAGCGCATGGATGCTCATGATGAGCTTGCCCTTGGCGTCCATGAAATGCGGCTGCAGCCAGGCGTACTTGAGCATATTTTCGGGCGTGGCGTTGGGCAGAATAAAAGTGCCTGGCCATGGCGATTCGCTCTCGATAATGCGGCTTATCTTAACGTCTCCGATATTCCAGGAATTCATCGCATCCAACCTCCGGCGGTCGTGTCTTAGAAGTTCGTGGCGGAATCTATCGCGATTTGGCGCATCGCACCAAACGCCGCGGATGGACTATGATCCGGGCTGCGCCGCGCTCGCTATTGACAGTATGTCGGTAATGATTTTTTATTTGACGTTCTTGTTCGGAGAATCTCGCTGAAACCTCCACGTTTTGCATACGCGTGTCCGCAGACCCTCGAGGAAGCGATGCGGATGCTGGCCGAGGAGCCGGGCGCGAAAATCCTGGCGGGCGGACAAAGCCTGATGCCGATGTTGAATCTGCGGGTCGCCGCGCCGCCGGCGCTGGTCGATATCAACCGAATCGCGGAGCTCTCTTTCGTCACGATCGAGCGCGGCGAGATCAGAATCGGCGCGCTGACGCGTCATCGCACGCTCGAGACTTCATCGGAAATCCACGCGGCGCTTCCGATACTCGGGCGGGCGGCTGGGGAGATCGGGCACCTGGCGATTCGCAACCGCGGAACGATCGGAGGCTCGCTCGTGCACGCCGATCCTGCGGCAGAATGGCCGCTGCTAGCGATTCTGCTCGACGCGAAACTGATCGCGCGCTCGATGCGCGGAGCGCGGACGATCGCCGCACGCGAATTCTTTTCGGGTCCGCTGACCTCCGCGATCGAGCCAGATGAAATCCTGAAGGAAATTCGTTTCCCGATTGCGCCGCCGGCAACTCGCTTCGGGCTTGCAGAGGTCTGCCGCCGGCGCGGCGACTTCGCGATCGTCGCCGTCGCCTGCGCTATCGGTTTCGACTCGCGCAATCGCTGCGTCTCCGCGGAAATCAGCATTGGCGGCGCAAACCCGACTCCGGTTATCGCCACGACGGCCGGCGCGGCGCTCAAATCGACGAACGACGCGAATCGCGCCATCGACGCCGCCGCGGAAATGGCCGCGGCCGAGGCGGATCCCTCCTCAGATCTTCATGCAAGCGCGGAATTTCGTCGCCATCTGGTTCGCGTGCTGACCGAGCGGGCGCTCCGGCAATGCTTCGGCCCTGCGCAAGTTGAAGAGGCGCTCGATGCCTGAATCTTTCACCGAGCGGCGCACGATCCGCATCGCAGTCAATGGCGTCGAGGTCGAACGAGAAGTCTGCGTGCGCACGCTGCTGGCCGATTTTATCCGCGAGGATTTGCGGCTCACCGGAACTCATCTCGGATGCGAGCACGGCGTGTGCGGCGCGTGCACCGTAGTACTCGACGGGCAGAGCGTGCGCTCGTGCCTGATGCTTGCGGTTCAGGCGGAAGGCTGCACGCTCGAAACGATCGAGGGTCTCGCTTGCGACGGCAAGCTGAGTCCGTTGCAGGAAGCGTTTCGAGAGGAGCACGCGCTGCAGTGCGGTTTCTGCACTTCGGGCTTCCTGATGACCGCGCGCGAATTGCTCGAGGACGAACCGAATCCCAACGAGCAGCAGGTGCGCGAGGCTATCTCGGGGAACCTGTGCCGATGCACCGGGTACGCGAATATCGTTGCCGCCATCATGCGCGCGGCCGCGACACGCGGGGCCAAATAGATGGCAGGCGTGCAGACACCGGCCGGGACGGGCAAGCTGGTGGGAGCGCGGGTGCGCCGCGTCGAGGACGCGCGCGTCCTGCTGGGAAAATCGCAATTCGTCGATGACGTGCGCCTGCCCGGAACCGTCTCGATCGCGTTCGTGCGCAGCCCCTACGCGCACGCGCGTATAATCAAAATCGACGCGGCGGCGGCGCGCGAAAATCCGGGCGTGCTCGCGGTTCTCACCTACGAAGACCTGCCGGAGATTTCGCGCGCGCTGCGGCTCGAATGGGATCCTGCTATGCCGTCTCCGCCGCACAAGCTGGTCGAGTGGCCGGTTCTGGCGCACGAAAAAGTCCGCTTCGTCGGCGAAGCTGTCGCAGCGATTATCGCCGAAGATCGCTACCTGGCCGAAGACGCGGCGGAAATGGTCGAGGTCGATTACGATCCGCTCGAGGCCATAGCCGACATGGAGCGCGCACTCGAACCCGGCGCTCCGCTGGTGCATCAGGAATGGGGCGACAATATCCTGCAAGCCGCGGGCGCGGAGTTTGGAGCGGTCGCGCGCGCGTTCGATTCCGCCGATATCGTGATCTCGGAGCGGTTCCTGACGGGGCGCCATGCTGCGCTGCCGATCGAGCCGCGCGGATGCCTCGCCTCATATGAGGCAGGACAGGATCTGCTGACGATGTGGTCGTCGACGCAGATCCCGCACATCCTGCGCACCAACTTGGCGGCGATTCTCGGCGCGGCGGAAAATCGCGTCCGCGTGATCGCGCTCGACGTCGGCGGAGGTTTCGGCCTCAAGGCGCACGTATTCCCTGAAGAGATCGTCACCGCTCACGCGGCGCGTATCACCGGACGGCCGGTTAAATGGATCGAGGACCGGCGCGAGAATCTGATCGCGTCGTTGCACGCCAAGCATCAGATCGTAACTGCCAGCCTCGCACTCGACCGCGACGGAATGATTCTCGGCTTGCGCGCGCGATGCCTCAGCGATATCGGCGCGTACACCGAATTTCCGTTCAGCTCGGGACTCGAAGCCGGAGTGGCGGCGGCCGCGATGCCCGGTCCGTACAAGATTCCGGCCTACCAGTTCGAAGCGATCTCGATCGCGACCAACAAGGCGACTGTCGGAGCGTATCGCGGAGTCGGGATGCCGATCGCGGTGTTCGTGATGGAAAGGCTGATCGACATCGCCGCGCGCCGCCTCGAGATCGATCCGGCCGAACTGCGGATGCGCAACATGATTCGCCTCGAAGATCATCCTTATACCAATGTCGTCGGCTTCCAGATCGAAAGCGGCAGCCATCGCGAGGCGCTGGCCAAGGCGCTCGAAATGCTCGGCTACGAAAAATTTCGCGCCCGGCAGAGCGAGCTACGCGCGCGCGGCAGATATATCGGAGTGGGAATCGCGTCGTACATCGAAACCACCGCGCCGAGCACCGCGGGATGGATGATGCTCGGAATGCGGATGGGCGGTTACGAGACCGCGACCGTGCGCGTCGATCGCGCGGGCAAAGTCACGGTGCTGGTAGGAACGCATTCGCACGGCCAGAGTCATCAGACGACCTTCGCGCAGATCGCGGCGGACGAATTGGGAGTTCCGCTCGACGACGTGCGGATCGAGTTCGGCGATACCGCAAAGATTCCCTACGGATGGGGAACAGGCGGCAGCCGCAGCGCGGTCGTGGGAGGCGGTGCGACGATGAAAGCCTCGGCGGTGATGCGCGAGAAGATCCTGCGGATCGCGTCGCGCGTAACCGAGATTCCCACTGACCATATGGAGCTGCGCGATGGTGCCGTAGTGCGCCAGTCCGGCGGCGAGATTGTCATGTCCTTCGCCGAGGTCGCGCGCCTGGCCTATCTTCCACCGAGCGGAAACTTTGCCGGCGAGCAGCCGGGCCTCGAAGTCGCGGAGACTTATGAACCTCCGCTGATGACGCATGCGAACTCGACCCATATCGCCACCGTCGAGGTTGATACCGGCACCGGACAGGTGCGGCTGGATCGGTACATCGTGGTTGAAGATTGCGGGACCATGATCAATCCGATGGTGGTCGATGGACAAATTCAGGGCGGCGTGGCGCAGGGAATTGGCAGCGCGATGCTCGAGCAGATCGTGTATGACAGCGACGGCCAGATTCTAACCGGCACGCTGATGGACTACCTGGCGCCGACGGCGACCGATGTTCCGCGCGTCGAGATCGCACATCTCGAATCGCCGTCGCCATATACGCTCGGCGGCATTAAGGGGATGGGTGAAGGCGGAGCGATCGCGCCGCCAGGTGCGATCGCCAATGCGGTGGCCGACGCGCTGGCTACGTTCGGCGCGCGGGTCAACGAGATTCCACTCACGCCGGAGCGCGTGGCGGCGATGGTCGCGAAAACGCGGAGCTCGAAGTAACATTCAAACCCGCAATGCGGATATGGAGGAAATGTCGTGGCAATCGCAGGATTCGAAGGCATTGAAGCCGATCGGAAGGAAATTATCCGGCTGCACAATCAATGGATGCGTGCGAATGTGAACTTCAATATTCCGGACGCGGTCGGGGTATTCGTCGGTGGAAATGGATTTCACGGTTTCAATCTCAACGGACATACCTACGGAAAGCGCGATGAGTGGGTTCAACTCTGGACCTTCCTTAAGAATGTGATGGTGATCGGCGACGTGCGCAACGAAAAAGATTTGCGGGTCAATATCCGCGGCGATATGGCGTGGGTCTCGTTCGAGGCCGACCTGATCGCGAAGGCACTCGAGAACGCGAAGCCCACCGAGTCGGGACAGACCCTTCCCACAGAGCCCATGTCGATGCATTTTCGTGGCAGCGAAGTTTATGTGCGCCAGGATGACATCGGTGCGAAGAACTGGAAGATGTGGCACTGTCATTACTCTCCGCACGCCCCGGCAGGCGAGCCGCGTCCCGCGTTCGGCGACTGAGGCGGCGCGATGGCGAAAGTAAAAGAGTTCGGCGTCGGATTCGAGAATCTGCACGCGCTGGAATTCGTTCGCAGCGCAAAGCTCGCCGAGAAGCTGGGCTTCGGCACCTGGTGGGTGCCGGAGGACTATTTCTTCCGCGGCGCGTTCAGCCTCGCGGCGGCGGTGGCGGCGGCGACCTCGCGAATCAAGATCGGGATCGGGGTGCTGAATCCCTACACGCGGCATCCCGCGATGATCGCGATGGAATTCGGCGCACTCGACGAAATCTCCGACGGCCGTGCGATCCTCGGGCTCGGCGCGGGCGTGAAGGACTGGATGCAAGGCCGTTTACACGTCCCCTACACACGGCCAATGACCGCGATGCGCGAGACGATCGATATCGTGCGCGCGATGTTCCGGCGCGAGACGGTCTCGTATAAGGGACGCGTGTTCAACACCGACGGCGTCAAATTCAGTTTTGCGCCCCATCGCAGCGAGATTCCGATTCACTTGGGCGTACTCGGTCCGAGGAATCTGGAACTTGCGGGCGAAACCGCCGACGGCGTGCTGCTGAGCGTGATGACCTCGCCCGCGTACCTGGACTTCGCGAACGAGCATATCCGCCGCGGACTCGAGAAGTCGGGACGCAAGCGCGCTGATTTTCGCGTCGGCGGCTACCAGATTCTTTCAATTTCGGAAAACGAGCAGAAAGCGCGCGAACGCGTGAAGCCGCTCATCGCGATGCTGATCGCGCTGATGGCGCCGCAGCCGGAAATCCCCATTCTTGCGACCGCGGGTCTCAAGCCCGAAACGATCCGCGCGTTCGGCGCGAGCCTGGCGCGCGGCGAAATGCCGATCGCGATGGTCACCGACTGGATGATCGACACGTTCACGATCGCGGGGAGCCCTGCGCGATGCCGCGAGATCCTGTCCAAGCTGGTCGAAGCGGGACTCGATTCGCCGGTGTTCTTCGAGGTTCCTGGAATTGGCGCCGAGCAGCTAATCCGCGATGTGCACGTGCATTTGATGCCGCATTTTTTGTAGAACATACGCGAGGCCCCGTAACCTATATGGCAATCAAACCACCGGCTGACGATGAACTGCGCGAACTCGCGCGAGCGAACCAGATCGATCTCACGCCCGCGGAAGTGCGCTCGCTGGGCGGCGCGATCGCCGCGCAGATGCGCGGGTTCGAGCGGATCATGGCGATTGCGCCGGAGCAGCAACCGTCGGCGGCGCGGTATCCGAAACGCGATCCGGGCGTGCGCGCCGATCGTGCCGGTGATCCGCTGAACGCCGTCGTCCGGCGATGCCATATCGCGGGCGCCACGTCCGGAAAGCTGGCGGGCAAGAGAATCGGGCTGAAGGACAGCGTGTGTGTCGCGGGAATTCCCGCCAGCGGCGGCTCGCACGTGCTGCAAGGCTACGTCGCCGACAGCGATGCGACAATCGTGACGCGGATGCTCGATGCGGGCGCGGAGATCGTCGCGACGCTCAACATGGACGACTTCGCGCTTTCGGGTGACGGCCTCACCAGCGCATACGGGCCGACGCACAATCCTCACAATCCCGAATATTGCTCTGGCGGTTCTTCGAGCGGCTCGGGCGCGGCGCTGTACTACGACTGGATCGATATCACGATCGGCACCGACCAAGGCGGCTCGATTCGAATTCCCTCATCATGGTGCGGCGTGGTCGGGCTCATGCCGACCTACGGCCTGGTTCCGTATACTGGTGTGATGAGCATCGACCCGTCGGTTGATCACGTCGGGCCGATGGCGCGCACGGTCCGCGACGTCGCGCAAATGCTCGAAGTGATCGCGGGCAAAGATCCGCTCGATCATCGCCAACTGCGCGACTTCGCGGTTCCTCAATATACCGCGACTCTCGACCGCGGCGTGAAAGGCAAGCGGCTCGGACTCCTGCGCGAGGGTTTTGCGCAGCCCGGTGCGGAAGACGACGTCAGCCATGCGGTGCGCGTCGCCGCTGCGCAACTCGAGAAGCTCGGCGCGAAGGTCGAGGAGGTTTCAGTCCCCGCGCATCTTGACGCCGGAGACCTGCTGTTCGCGATCATTCCGGAAGGGATGACGCAGCTCATGCGCACCGGGCTTGTGGGCGCGCATCATACCGGATCCTACAATGCCTCGCTCGCGGAGTTTTTCGGCACGCACTGGGCCGAGCGCGCGAACCTTGAAGCGTCATCGGTGAAGTTTATGGCACTGCTGGGCGAATTTTCCGCGCGGCGCTTTCACGGGAATCTCTACTCGCGAGCGCAGAATGCCCGGCGCGCATTAACCGCCGCCTACGATGCGGCGCTCCAGAAGTTCGACGCGCTCGTAATGCCTTCAACGCCGATGAAGGCGCGGCGGCAGGACGATGCCACGCCCTATTCGATGATCACCAACACCGCGCCGTTCGATCTGACGGGCCATCCGGGATTGAGCGTGCCGTGTGCGATGTCGAAGGGGCTGCCGGTCGGGATGATGCTCATCGGACGGCATTTTGAAGATGCGACGCTGCTCGAGGTGGCGTATGCGTTCGAGCAGAGCGGCGATTGGCGAAAGCGCTGAGCGCGATCAATCGCGGCAGCACATCTTTTCGATCACGCGCTGCACAATCGAAGGGCCGCGCTCGAAGTAATCGCGCCGGACGTACTCGTCGGGCTGATGCGCCTGGTTGATCTCGCCCGGGCCGCAGATCAGCGAGACAATTTCCGAGTGCGCGAACCATCCGCCGTCGGTTCCGAACAGCACTCCACCGGAATCCTTCGCACCGGTCGCATCGAACAGCGCGGTCTCCAGCGGCGTTGCGCGCGGCGAGTTGAGCGGCGGAACCACCATCGGCGGCCGCAGATCGATTGCGGCCTCGGCAGTCCGCGAGGCGAAATCGTGCAGATCGAGCGCGCGGAGGCGGCGCGCAGTTTCGCGATAGAGCTCGAGCGGGTCGGCATCAGGCAGCGAGCGGTAGCTAATCCGGAGCGTGCATTCCTCGGCGATCATGTTGAGCGCCATTCCGCCCGCGATCGTGCCGAAATTCAGAACGTCGTAAGGCGCGTCCGGAAAAATTGCGCGAAACGCGGCGCGCGGTTCGGCGCGGCACTCTTCCTGAATTCGGCCGATCGCGTCGATCACGCGGCCCATCACCGCGATCGCGTTGACACCCGCAGCGGGCGCTCCGCTATGACCACCGCGCCCGCGCACCACGACGTCGAACAGGACGATACTCTTGTGCGCATGGCTGACGGCCCACGAGGTCGGCTCTCCTATCCATGCCAGACGCGGCACCTGCGTCGCACCGAGAATCTGGCGCAGGGCCGGCCCTACTTTCTCCGCGCCAAGGCATCCGACCTCTTCGCTTGCGGTGAATACAAACACTAGAGGGCGTTTAAGCTTCGACAAATCGAATTGCCGCACACCGTCCAGAGATTCGGCAATAAAACCTTTCATATCGGTGGTGCCGCGCCCAAAGACGCGATCGCCCTGGACCTCGAGCCCGAGCGGATTGCGGGTCCATCCGGGCTGTCCGTCGAAGGGAACGGTATCGACGTGGCCCGAAATGATTAGTCCGTCGCCGCGCGGAGGTCCGGCCCACGCGACCAGGTTGGCCTGCGCAACACCGCCCAACTCGATCGGTTGAAGCGCT
This sequence comes from Binataceae bacterium (SeqCode), assembly GCA_049281755.1. Classification (GTDB taxonomy): domain Bacteria; phylum Desulfobacterota; class Binatia; order Binatales; family Binataceae; genus JBARDN01. The sequence continues at coordinate 5,583 of JBAPSR010000435.1, read as the reverse complement.
ACGGAAAATTTCCGCGCGCGCAATTCCGATGCCAAATACTCGATCGCGGCGACGTCGCTGTGCGCGCTGACGGTATCGAAAGCAACCAGGCGGCGCGCCACCTCGTACAAATACTCAGTCATGGGAAACCGGCCTCGCATCGGCGCGTTCGCCGCGCCGTCCGTAGCCTATCACGCCGGATCCGGGCGAGTCCCGTACAGCACGCGCATCCAAATAGTTATCAGCGTATCGGTCAGGACCTTAGACTCAATTTTTGGAGTACGCTCAAGTTTTTCGTTTAGATATCGCTCGCCCATCAGGACCAGTGCGCGCGAAACTTCGTCGGCGTCGAGCGCGATGGTGCGGCCGGCGCGTATCTCGAGGCGAATGCGCCGCGCGGTGGATTTCGTCATGCGGTCCAGGAACACTTCGTAGGCGTGGGCAACCTGGCGGTCCTGGATCGCGGCCTCGGACAGCGCGCGTATCAGATGGCGATGCTCGCGGTATACGACGATCATGCCTTCAAAGCCGCGCTCGAGATCTTTCGCGGGGTCGCCCTTGCTGCTGAACCATCGGTCGCTCATCGGAAACATCTCGGCCAGCACCTTCTCGATCAGCTTCAGGGCAAGGTCGTAACGGTCGCGAAAATACTCATAGAAAGAGGGGCGCGAGAGTCCGGTGCGCGTCATCAGCTCGTCCACCGTCATCGCGTGAAACGGCTTGCGCCGCAAAAACTTTTCCGCGGCCTCAAGAATCTCGGCGGCGGCATCCTCGGGCCGGCGCCGCCTGCGGCCGGATGTTGCGGACGCAGGACGAAGTTTTTGCGAAGAACCAATGCTGTCGCGGGGTTTGATCAACGGAGAAATCGCAGTGGAGTCGCCGGCTTTGGGAGCCAAGCCAAGGCGGTCTATCCTTTACAGATCGGGGCGCCGATAACAACGAGCGAATCCGATGCTATCCTTACCTACACGGGTTCGGGCCAGTCGCCTCAGACACATTCGGCGCGATAGGATACCTTGGGGACTCGGGCTTCGGGACTCGGGGAGCGCTGTATGGCCAATCAGACCGCGATCACAGAGATCGAACCGATCGATAACGGCGCGGCCGCGCCCTTGGCAGAACCAGATGCCAAAGCTCCGACACGCGCCGGAAAAGAGCCGGTGACGGATCTGCGGCCGGCGGTCAGCGATCTGGCGGCGCCCGCGATCGTCAAGGTAGATCCGGAACTGAACGCGCCCGAGCTATTCCTTAATCGCGAGCTGACGTGGCTGGCGTTTAACCGCCGGGTCTTCGAACAGGCGCTCGACGAGCGCAATCCATTGCTCGAACGAGTCAAGTTTCTGGCGATCACAGCTTCGAACCTTGACGAATTCTTCATGAAGCGGATCGGCGGTCTCAAGCAGCAAGTCGTCGCCGGAATGCATGAGTTGACGGTGGACGGGCGCACGCCGCATCAACAAATCGCCGAATGCCTTTCCCAGGCGCGCGAATTCGACGCGCAGCAACGCGCACTGCTGCCGGTGCTGCTGACCAAGCTGCGCGAATACAGCATCGACGTGCTGGCTTGGGAGCAACTTAAGCCCGACGAGCAGATCGCGATCCGCGAATCGTATTTCCGCAATATCTTTCCGCTAATGACGCCTCTCGCGATGGATCCGGCGCATCCGTTTCCGTTCGTGTCGAACCTGTCGCTGAATCTGCTGGTCACCCTGCGCGCTCCGGACGAGACCGATACCTCGATGGCACGGGTCAAGATTCCGGTTGGCGCCGGAATTCCGCGCTTCATGCGGGTGGACGGCACCACGCGCTTCGTGTTGCTCGAAGACGTAATCGCGCACACGCTCGACCTGCTGTTCCCCACTATGGTGATCGAGGCGTGCGAGTTTTTCCGTGTCACACGCAACGCCAACACCGAACGCGACGAAGACGAGGCCGACGATCTGCTCGAGCTGATTGAGTCCGAGCTGCGCGACCGGCGCTTCGCGCCGATGGTGCGGCTGGAAATCGTCAAGGGAATGAATCCGGTGCATCGCGGGATGCTTGCCGCCGAGCTTGGACTCAACGAGCGCGACGACGTGTTCGAGATCGAGGGGATGCTTGCGTTGCGCGATCTGATGGAATTGGCGGCGGTGGATAATCCCGCGCTCCACGATCCTCCGCATCATCCGGTGGACCATCCGCGCCTGACGCCTTCGCGCAGCATCTTTCACGTCATCCGCGAGGTCGGCTCCATCCTGCTGATGCATCCGTACGAGTCGTTCCCAACCTCGGTGGGACGTTTTCTGCGCGAGGCGAGCGTCGATCCGAAGGTGCGCGCGATCAAGATGACGCTGTACCGCACCTCGAGCGATTCCGAGATTATCGGCTACCTGTGCGACGCCGCGCGCAACGGCAAGCAGGTCGCCGTGGTCGTCGAGCTGAAGGCGCGTTTCGATGAAGCGGCGAACATCCAGTTCGCGAGCCGGCTCGAGGAATATGGAATTCACGTCACGTACGGCGTGCTGGGCCTGAAGACGCATTCCAAGGTGATCCTGGTCGTGCGCCAGGATTACAACGGGCTGCGGCGCTACGCGCATATTGGCACCGGCAACTATCATCCGGGGACCGCGCGGATCTACGCCGACTTCGGCATCATCACCTGCGACGACATTATCGGGCAGGACCTCACTCAGCTATTCAACTTCCTGACTACGGGCAATCGGGGAGGGCGAACCTTCAAGAAGATCGTTCCGGCGCCGGCCTTTCTGAAAAAAGCGCTGATCGACCGGATCGAGCGCGAGAGCAAGCTTCATTCGCCCGCGTCGCCCGGACTCATCCAGATGAAGATGAACGCGCTCGAGGACGCCGATATCACGCGCGCGCTTTATCGGGCCGCGCGCGCCGGGGTCAAGATCGATCTAATCGTGCGCGACACGTGCCGGCTGCGCCCAGGAGTTCCGGGTCTCTCGGAAACCGTTCGCGTGGTCAGTATCGTCGGGCGCTTCCTCGAACATGGCCGGGTCTATTACTTCCGCAACGGCGGCGCAGAGGAATATCTGATCGGCTCGGCCGACTGCATGAAGCGCAACCTCGAAAGCCGCGTCGAAGTGGTGGCGCCGGTCGAAGATCCCGCGCTGCGCAAGGAGTTGCGCACCGTGCTGGATCTGCAGCTCAAGCCCAATCGCGCGGCTTGGGAGATGCACTCGGACGGCAGCTACGTCAGGCTTGCTTCCGATGACCTCACCAGCAACTGCCAGCAGGCGCTAATCGATCTGTTCGAGAATCGCGAAAAAGAGGCGTCCAAGACGCGCCGTCGCCGGCGCAAAGGCTTCGCCCGCCGCGCCAAGTAGCCGCGGGCAGCCGTCACTCGCGCGCCAGCCGCTCTCGTTCAGAATGCAGAATGTGCAGCGCTACCAGGCGCGCTACCAGGATTGCGACGTACATCTGGCCGACGATCGCCTCGAGCGCCGACACCGCGCGCGCGGGTCCAATTGCTGGGACGATATCGCCGTAGCCGAGCGTCGTCAGCGTAACGAAGCTGAAGTAGATGATCCGTTGAAGCTCATCGTGCGTTTTTGCAAGGTCAGCTAACGTCACCGATCCGGCGAGCGTAAACGCACCCGGCCACTGCAATTCCATCGCCAGATATACGAACGAGAACGTAATGCCGATCATCAGGTATGCGCAGATCGCCCCGCTGATCGTGTCGTAAGTGACGCGGCCCGGATGCAGCACCTGCCGCAGAACCCCGGTCGTAACCAGAGCGAGAAATACCGTCGTGCAAAGTGCGGCGCCGACCTGAAGTTCGGGGTTGAGCCCGGAGTCCGATAGCCATCTTCCAGTCAGCCCAGGAATCAGAAACGCGGCGGCGATAATCAGATCGCGCGCGTGCCGCGTGCTCACGTAGAGCGCCGCCAGCAACACCGCCGAGAGCATCAGGCGCACCAGGGCGAGTGCGCCCTCATGTCCCTCAAAGAACGGGACCACGCCGACCAATCCCAGCAGAAACGCGAGCAGGACCGTGAAGCGTCCGCGAACCAGCGCTTTTCGCCATTCGACTGGAACATGAACGATGTCGGGCTTAGTCATCGAGGGTACCGTGCATGCGCAGCGTCCTGAATGCTCACCCGCCGAGAAATTCGCACAGCCGCGCGGCCAGCTCGTGCGGTTTTTCCTCGGGAATGAAATGGCCGCAATCCGCGATCGCGCCGCCTGACGCGCTCTTCGCGACCCGCTTGAGCGACTCGACGACCAATTCTCCGCGGCCACGCGGTCCGCCACCGCCCAGGCCGAGCGCGGGCATCGGCAACTTGAATCCGGCCGCGAAGGTCGCACGATTATCCTCAACGTCGCGCGCCAGTGCCCGATAGAAATTGAATCCCGCGCGCATCGCCCCCGGCTGCGAATAGGTGCGAACGTACTCCGCGACATCTTCGTCGGAAAACGCGCCAGCCTGATCGATCCCGTTCATGAAGAAGAATTCCAGGTAGGTCCGCTCGCGGCCTGTGGTCAATGCTTCGGGCAAGTCTGGCACCTGATGGAACAGATGATGCCACCGTGGCGCTCCACGCGGATCGAACGAACCTCCAGCGCCGGCAGGTAGATCGCCCGGCACCGGCACATCCAGCATCACCAGATGGGTCACTTCATTCGGATGATCCGCGGCGAGGCGAAACGCGGTCGGCGCACCCCAATCGTGCCCGACCACGATAAAGCGCCGGTGGCCGAGATGATTGTGCATCAACTCCCACACATCGTTCGCCACCGTGCGTTTGTCGTACCCAGACGACGGTCGCGACGAATCGCCGAGCCCGCGCAGGTCCGGCGCAATCATCGAATACCTGTCCGCAAGCAGCGGCATCAAGCGGCGCCATTCGTACCAGGTCTGCGGCCATCCGTGCAGCAGGACCATCGGCGCGCCCTGCCCCATCGTCACATAGTGGAGGCGCACGCCCTTGAGATTTGCATAGTGATGCTTGAATTCATTCATCGTCGCCGCTCCCGCGCGCAAGGTTAGCAGAAACCCGGCAGTGCGCAGAGGACGGCTTCACGCGCGATTCAGCGCATGGCGGTGGCGGCGATCCACGTCACACGACCAGAAACCTCGATCGCCACATCGACGACTTTGTCGACGCGCAGAAACAGGATGCCCGGATTAGCCAGCCCCCACGCGACGTATGGGACGACGAAATTTGTGGACGCGGTAAGGCTATCGCCAACAATACGTCCGCTCACATCCAATGTGATTTCGTGATCGGAGCCGTGCAGGCGCAGGATGCCGGTCATCCGGGCCGTGAAGTTGCCGTTGGAATCTTCGTGGCCCGCGACCTTCTTGGGAACAAACACAATCTCAGGAAAGCGCGCCGTTTCGAGCACGCTGTCCTTCATCTTCGCGTCGCGCATGCTCTCGCCCGTGTTGGCGCTGTTCGTATCGATTACAATTTCGCCGCTGGCCTGTCCGGCCGCCGGATCGGCGGTGATCGTGCCGTTCTTCAATTGGAACGTGCCGGTGGTCGTGTGCATCGGTCCGCCGACCGTGAACGAGATTCGGGTATGCGCAGGATCCAGTGTGAGCGTGCCTTTCGAGGACTGCGGACTCGCAGCGAATGCTGACGCGGCAATCGC
>JBAPSR010000434.1:0-1525 GCA_049281755.1 Binataceae bacterium (SeqCode) | reverse complement strand
GGGCTCGATGGAGTTGGTTTATCCATGAAGACGATTCTGAACCGTGTGCGGATTTTGACAAGGCTGAACAGTTCAGCCATGAACAAATCTGGCAAAAACCCGAACGATCGTTAGGCTGGGGAAAGGGCTGGAAATCGCGCGAAACACCCACTGTGTCTTGTATAATCGTGCGTCGCTGAGGTGCCGCGCTGAACGAGGACCCTCACCTGACCTGTTCCTTTCAGGGCGAGGGATCAGATTGGGAGGGCGGATTTGGGCGCTACTCGGTGAGCGGGATCGGCATTTCTTCGGGGGATACTTCCACCGCGGTTACGCCCTCTACGCCGCGGGCTACTTCTATGAGCATCGCGTCCCACGGGGCCACCAGGCCTGGACCGACGAGGCTCACCGCGCCGCCGGTGCATCGGACGGTGATTTGCGCGTCGCGGATCTTCGGATGGGTCAGGAGGGCGGCGTGCACTTGCGCTGCCAGAGCGGTGTCGCGCAGAGATTCGCGGGCGGCGGGCGCGGCGGTGCGGTCGAGCATCTGCGCGCCGTCGGCGATTAGCGCCGCGATCGAGTCGAGCGGATGCGACGAGGTGTTGACGATCAGATCGTAGAGGGTCGAATCCTCGATATCGACGGAAGACAGCGTGGAGCTGCGTTCGCGCATCTCGCGGTCGTAATCGCGGACGTAGCGTTCGGCGGCGTGCGGGTCCATCTTTTCGTCGGCGACGGTCTGTTTGACGCGGGCGCCGAACGGCGCGGTGGCGCGGATGCGCAGGGCGCATCCGGCGGCAGGAGTCTGATGCGCCAGGGTTCTGCCGGCCACGACGACCCGGTCCGACGCGAGCTCCCGCAGCATCACGGCGCGCACGAAGGCGAGGTAGCGATGGCTGTCCTGTTTGCCGCGCTGCCAGAAATGGGGCGTGCGCAAATCGAAGACCAGCAACTGATCGGCGCTGACACCGTAGCGCTGCGCGGCCTGGGCGACGATTTCGTCTCCGGAGAGAAAGCGGTAGTCGAGCCGCCGCGCGACAATTCGTCCGAGCTCGATTCCCCTGCTGCCAATCTGCTGACTAAGCGCAATTACCGCCATCGCCGGCTCCCCAAGCGCGCGAGATTTCCCCGCTCGAATCTTAGAAGGCTGCGAGACGAACGGCAAACGGCGGCTGTCCGGCGCGAATCGAGAGGCTGTGCGAAAGACGGGCGGCTCGCGAGCCGCACCTACGAAGATTTGATTCGGAGCGGCGCTATTCTATCGGCGCGCATCTATGCCTCTACGGAATGGCTTTTGATTTCGCACGGGCGCGTTGCGACGCGCCCGTCTTCTCACGGCGATGATCGTGGATCGTGCGCGTTGTAGGCGCGCGCGACTGGCGCATGGACGCCTCGGGATTTCTCGCCTATGGCTCGAAATGACGGATGAGGGTTCGGTGTCACAGACGAGAAGTCGCTGCACAATCCTGTCTAACCGTGAATGGCTCAGCCATTACCAAACCGTCGGTGCGATGGAATCGGCGGGCGGCGACGGCTAGGATTTGGC
>JBAPSR010000433.1:0-3375 GCA_049281755.1 Binataceae bacterium (SeqCode) | reverse complement strand
CAGGCGATCCGGATTTGGATAAGAAAGCGGCCAATCAATGGTACAAAGAGTGGTTGAAAGATGGGAAGCCGGACGCCGAGGGACACAAGACGGAAAAATCCCCTAATTCGGATGGAAAGGTATTCGTCGTACCAGTGCCAATGCCTTTCACCGTACCAATCCCGAGCGTGTTTCCGGATCCACTTCCGGTTCCAGTTCCGCTTTGAATAGTCTCGAAAGAGGAATTGCCATGAAAGGACTAATGGTATCTCTGGATCTATCCTCTCAATCCCTTTCGTTGGAGGATATATCTGCGAGACTTCGAATTTCCCCTTCTTCAGGCTCACACAACAAGGGAGATGCTCGCCCCTCTCCAGACGCTACTCAAAGAATCTGGAACCAGACGATTTGGCGCCTGGAGTCAAATCTTCCGAAAAGCTCACCGCTGGAGAGGCATTTGAATAATCTTGTTGCACACTGTTCTCCACAAGAGTTAGCTCGTTCGGGGCTACTCTCTGGGGTTTGTTCTGCGCGGGTCAACGTTGGAATCCTTTTTGACACAGTCGATGTGAGTATCTCAATTTCGCCTGCGGCACTATCGATTGTTAGTGACTATGGAGCTAATCTGGAGATTAGTTGTTACCCGAGCGAGGCGGGTACAATTCAGTGATCGACGAATTTATGATCTGTTTTCTAGCGGCGATTTCCAATATTTTATCCTTCTATTTTCTCTGCACCGATTGACTGGAGTCGCGAAAGGATAATATTTGCACACCACGGACGTTGGGCCACAACAACTAATTTATTCGATCGACGGAGACGACTGCGACGGAGACGGCGGTGGGGGAGGCGCGGGTGTCGGAAATCCAGCAGCCGGTTTTATTCAGGACATCGTTTCCATTCTCAACTGGATCTTCAATTCGAATCAGCAATCCTCAGCGGCGACTCAAACGATAGCGTACTCTACGGATGTTCAGCTCAAAGCGCAGGACGGGACGAGCTTCGAGAGTGCCGGCTTAGACAAACGCTACAATATTCATATACCGCGTGGCCGAATCTTTCTCGCGCAGGAAATAATTGTAGAACCGCCTATTGAAGAAGGAGATGTTTGGGAAGCTGCTCCTCCCGCACCAGGAGAAAGTGAGGCACCCGCTCCCGAAGAGTCTGCGCAACCCTCGAAGCCTGAAGAGCCACAGCAGCCCGACAACGAGCATACGAAGAACCGGCGTCCAAGCAGTCAAGAAAAGCACGAACAGGGACAAAAGAGGAAGAAAATGGATCGGCCGGGCGGCGAAAAAGGAGATAAAAGAAGGCCATATAGGCAGCGGAGTATTTGGTTTTGGATAAACGGAGGAAATAACGAAGTATGAAATATGAAGATAAGCGGCAGATGACAGGAAGACGGTCGTAGGATAAAATTGAAGTATCGAGGAACACTAATCAACAAAAGTTAATTCCGATTAATCGACGGCTATAGATTATGTCAACTATTGTAGCGGTGAGGAAAGACGGTGTCGCGGCTATCGCGGCGGATTCTCTGACAACCTGGGGATCAGCCAAGGAGACCGCTGAATACGTCGTCAGCTATCACAAGATTGTCAAGGTTGGGCAGTCATTTCTTGCCATTACCGGCCCAACCGCCGCGAAGCTGGCAATCAAAGATTATTTTACGGCGAGACCAGATGTCGATCTCAGCACCGTGGACGCGATCTTTCGAGTTTGGCTGAAGCTTCACGCCGCCTTGAAGGACCAGTACTTTTTGAATCCAAATGAGGATCGCGAAGACGCCTTCGAGTCCACTCGAGTCGATGTCTTGATAGCTAATGCCACAGGGATATTCGGAGTCGACGCTCACCGCGCGGTTCAACAGTTTTCGCAATATTATGCCTATGGAACAGGGTGGCAACATGCTCTGGGAGCTATGTATGCGGTATATAGTGAAAACGGGCGCTCAGCGGTCGACGTGGCGCATATCGGCATAAACGCCGCGGCCGAGTTCAACTCTGACACGGGCCTTCCTGTTGTGTGCTATTCGCTCCCTTTGGCCGAGTAACGCCGCATGGGCCAGCGTCGAGGCGTCTGATGTGGCTCACGCCCGCGCATTCCACTCGTCCCATGAAGGAGAAAAATGGAACCTATGCGGCCTAGAAGCGTGAGTGATGACTCAAGCATGTTGAAGGAGCTTGAGGGGAGCCAACTCAGCTCGGTCGAATTCGTAATGGACTATGTCCAGCTCCGCTTTGACGGTCCTACCCTTACCGTCTACAACAAACCCGCAGTTCGCACGGAACACGAAACAATAAAATGGGGCGACGTGAGATTCCGAAATGCTCTGTGTGGCTTGATCGCACACATAGTATCGTCGACAGATGTCCGGCGTCGCGAGGCGGCCGAAATTGTCTTTGATAACGGTTCAGTCTTTATCGTGCCGTTGGGATGGAACGACTTTCGTGGCCCCGAAGCTCTCACCTTCGACGCCGGGGGGGACTTCTGGGTGCTTCAGTACTGAAAGCGACGGAAAGCGGAAGGTGCACAGGCTACGATGCCGACGACCGCGTAATCGGAAAGTCGGGTAGTTTCGCCACCCTCAACCTGCCGGCGGCATCGAGCACGGCCGCGGCCTATGCGCCCACCAATCAGATCCAAACCTGGACCAACGGGATCGCGCCCCACGTGGACGGCAACAACTCGTTGACGACGGACCCGGTGTCCGGCAACAGCTATAGCTGGAACGCGAAGGATGAGTTGCTGACCGCCGGGGCTGATTCCTATACTTATGATGCGGGCGGAAGACGCGAGATCGTGAATTCGAGCAACGCGACGGTCACCTACTTGTACGACGGTTCAACCCCGGTGCAGACGACGACCACCCCATCGGGTGGGGGTCCCAGCGTCACCAGCATCATGGCGATGCCGGATTCAAACGAAATCCTCTCGATAGGCGGGGGTTCTGTGCTCTTGCACGACGCGCTGGGTTCTACGATCGGCGCAGTCGGGTCGAATGGATCGCTGGTGTTCAGTACAGCTACGATCCTTACGGCAACTTCAGCGCCAGCGGAACGCCGCCAGCGGGCTACGGCAGCGTATACGCGATGGCGGGAATGGAGAACGATCCGAGCGGGCTCTACCACGCGAACGCGCGCTACTACAGCCCCGCGCTCACGCGCTTCCTTTCCGAGGATCCCGAGCGCGGCAAGGCCAATATGTTCACCTACGCCGGGGAAAATGCGATTACCGGCAGCGATATCAGCGGTATGGACGACTGCGGAGACGACTGCGACGGAGACGGCGGTGGGGGAGGCGCGGGTGTCGGAAATCCAGCAGCCGGTTTTATTCAGGACATCGTTTCCATTCTCAATTGGATCTTCAATTCGAACGAGCAGTCCTCAGCGGCGA
>JBAPSR010000432.1:0-3193 GCA_049281755.1 Binataceae bacterium (SeqCode) | reverse complement strand
GCATTCGGTTGTGGGAACTCGCGGGGGCGGTAAATTGACAGGCACCCTGCGCGACAGATAGCTTTGATCGTGCACCGTTTAATTCCTTACATCGGAGAATTCATCTGCACGACGCATCGGTAATCGCCGTCATCCCGGCGCGTTATGCTTCGACGCGCCTGCCCGCCAAGGCTTTGGCGGAGATCGATGCGGTGCCGATGATCGTCCGAGTATGGCGGCAAACCGCGATGGCGCGGCAGATCGCGCGGGCGATCGTCGCGACCGACGATGAACGAATCGCATCCGCGGTGCGCGCGGCGGGCGGCGACGCGATCATGACCTCGGCGTCGCATCCCAGCGGCACCGATCGGATCGCGGAGGTCGCGCAGAAAATCGAAGCGGAGATCTACCTCAACGTGCAGGGCGATCTCCCGTTCATCAGCCCTGCCGATCTTGACGCGCTTGCGGCGCCGATGCGCGCCGATGCGGCGCTTGCGATGGCGACGCTGGCGACGCCGATTATCGACGGGCGTGAATGGGTCAATCCCAACGTGGTGAAGGTGGTTTGCGCGGCTAACGGCGATGCGTTGTATTTCTCGCGCGCGCCGATTCCGTGCTTGCGCGATCGCGATGAAGTCCCCGCCGTCGCGCTGCGCCATATCGGCGTGTATGCGTACCGGCGTGGCTTCCTGATGAAGTTCGCCTCGATGCCGCAAGGGATTCTCGAGCGAATCGAAAAACTCGAGCAGTTGCGCGCGCTCGAAAATGGGCATGCGATTCGCGTGGTCGCCTCGGTGGCGCCCTCGCTGGAAGTTGACACAGCCGAGGACCTTGCGAGGGCCCGGGCTTTTGCGTCGTCCACACGGCGGACGTAGAGGAGAGGCAAGGTGGAACGCGGCAAGACCAAATTCATTTTTGTCACCGGCGGCGTGATCTCGGGATTGGGCAAAGGGCTCGCGGCGTCGTCATTGGGCGCGCTGCTCGAGGCGCGCGGCCTCAAAGTCACGCTGCTCAAGATGGATCCGTATATCAATGTCGATCCCGGCACGATGAGCCCCACGCAGCATGGTGAAGTGTTCGTAACCGACGACGGCGCGGAAACCGATCTCGACCTCGGCCATTATGAGCGCTTCGTGCAGACCACGATGAGCCGGCGCAACAACTGCACCACCGGCCAGATCTACGACACCGTTATCCAGAAAGAGCGCCGCGGCGATTACCTGGGTGCGACCGTGCAGGTGATTCCGCATATCACCGACGAGATCAAGCTACGCATCCTGGCCGCGTCCGAAGGCGCCGATCTGTGTATCGTTGAGATCGGAGGCACGGTTGGCGATATCGAAAGTCTGCCGTTTCTGGAAGCGGTGCGCGAATTCCGCTGGGATCTCGGGCGCGAGAACGTGCTCTACGTGCATCTGACCCTCGTGCCGTATATTCCGACCGCCGGTGAGGTGAAAACCAAGCCAACGCAGCACAGTGTGAAAGAGCTGACCGGGCTCGGAATCCAGCCCGACATCCTGCTGTGCCGATGCGATCGGCCGCTGGACAAAAAGGTCAAAGCCAAGATCGCGCACTTCTGCAACGTCGAGGAAGGATGCGTGATCGCGGCGCCCGATGTGCCGACGACGATCTACGAAGTTCCGCTGCGGTTTCATGAAGAGGGCTTCGACGCGCGAGTATGCGAGAAACTCAACATCTGGACCGGCGCGCCGAATCTTTCCAAGTGGCGCCGGATCGTAAAGACCGCGCAAAATCCGAAGACCCAGGTTACCGTCGCGATCGTCGGCAAGTACGTCAACCTGGCCGATTCTTACAAGAGCCTGCACGAGGCGATTGCGCATGGCGCAATTGCAAACGAAGCCAAAGTCACGATCGACTACGTCGATTCCGAAGAACTCGAAAAGCAATCGCCCGAAGAGCGGCTCGGCGGGGCTGACGCGATCATCGTGCCCGGCGGATTCGGCGCGCGCGGCACCGATGGCAAGATGCGCGCGGTACGCTATGCGCGCGAGAACCAGGTGCCGATTTTGGGTATCTGCTACGGCTTGCACATGATGGTGATCGAGGCGGCGCGCAATCTGCTCGGCCTGCGGCGCGCGAACTCACGCGAGATTTCAGTCGATACGCCTGACCCCGTCATCGACATCATGGAGTCGCAGAAAGAGCTCGAAAAAAAGGGCGGCACGATGCGCCTGGGCGCGTGGCCGTGCGCGGTCAAGCAGGACTCGCTCGCCTACGGACTCTACCGCCGCGGCAAAATCTCCGAGCGCCATCGGCATCGCTATGAAGTCAACAATGCCTATCGCCAACAACTCGAACAGGCCGGTTTGATCGCGACCGGAACGTCGCCCGACGGGCAACTGGTCGAGATCATGGAGCTCAAAGGGCATCCGTGGTTCCTTGGGTGCCAATTTCATCCGGAGCTGAAATCGCGCCCCCTGGATTGCCATCCGTTGTTCCGCGGATTGATTCGCGCCGCGGTGCAGCGCCGCACCCAGAGCGGACGCAAGCGCGCAACCGTCAGGGAGCTTCGATCCGTGTCGTGAACGTGACCCCGGTCAAAGTGGGCGACGCCGTGTTCGGCGGTGACGCGCTGGTTCTGATCGCGGGACCATGCGTGATCGAGAGCGCCGAGTCGTGTATCAGGCATGCGTCGGCGATTTCTGAAATCGCGCGGCGCGCAGGCTTTCCATACGTATTCAAATCCTCTTTTGACAAGGCCAACCGCCTCAGCCACAAATCATTTCGCGGTCCCGGCCTGGACGCAGGACTCGAGGTTCTGTCGCGCGTGAAGCGCGAGGTGGGAGTCGCGATCTTAACCGACATCCACGAGGCCGCGCAGGCGAAGGCCGCCGCCAAAGTCGTCGATATTCTCCAGATTCCCGCGCTGCTCTCGCGCCAGACCGATCTCATCCAGGCAGCGGCCGAAACCGGATGCGCGGTGAATATCAAAAAGGGCCAGTTCCTTGCGCCGACAGATATGCGCGCCGCGCTTGCGAAAGTCACCGAGTGCGGCAATCGGCGCGTGATGCTGACCGAGCGCGGCTTCAGCTTCGGCTACAATAATCTCGTCACCGATCCGCGCTCGCTCGTGATCATGCGCAGCTTCGGCTATCCGGTGATTTTCGACGCGACGCACTCCGCGCAGCTGCCGGGCGCTGGCGAGGGCGGCAAGCAGTCCGGCGGGCAGCGCGAGTTCGTTGCGCCGCTGGCG
>JBAPSR010000431.1:0-6093 GCA_049281755.1 Binataceae bacterium (SeqCode) | reverse complement strand
GCCGAGCGGGCAGGAGGGCGTCGAGAGTCCGATGGCGGGCGCAATCATCGAGCTCGCCGTAAAGGCGGGCGCGACGGTCGCCGCCGGCGCGACGCTGATGATCATCAGCGCCATGAAGATGGAAACCGCGATCACGACGCCCTGCGCCGGGATCGTGACCGGCGTCAGCCCCGCCGAGATCGGCGCCACCGTTGCGGCTGGGCAGATTGTCGCCACGATCGCTCCAAGTAGCCGCAGCTCTGACGCCGCTGAGCCTCGCCGCTATGGCGATGACACCTGGGCGCCGATGCTTGCCGACGTGCACGCATTGCAGACAATCGCCGATCGCCGCTTCGCGCCCGACTCGAACGATCCAGGCGTCGTCCGCCAGCGCGCTCGCGGCAAGCTGACCTGCCGCGAACGGATTGACCTGTTGCTCGACGCCGGCAGCTTTCGCGAGGTCGGCAGCCTCGCGGGCTTTGCGGACTACGACGAAGACGGAAGGGTTTCCGGCTTCACGCCCGCCAACCATGTCGGCGGATGGGGCAAGGTCGACGGCCGCACGGCCGTGGTCTGTGCCGACGATTTCACTTCGCGCGGCGGCCACGCCGACGGTGCGATCGGCGGCAAAAGCGCGCATCTCGATCGCCTGTCGCTCGACTTTCGCTGCCCGTCGATACGTCTGTTGGATGGCTCGTCGGGAGGAGGCAGTATCGCCGCGATGGTGCCCAAGCAGCAGAAGGCGGGCGAGAGCAGCGCGCGGGAAAGCTCCGGCGCAATAGTAGCGGGGCGGCCCCGCGTGTCCGGCGACGGCGGTTCGTTCCTGCCGGGGCATTTGGGCAGCAGCATGTACGTGAACCAGCTTGGCGAGGTGCCGGTGGTCAATCTGCTGCTCGGCAGTGTGGTCGGTATAGGAGCCGCGAAGGCCGTGCTTGGCCATTTCTCGGTGATGGTGCGCGATATCGCGCAGCTCTTCGTGGCCGGGCCGCCGGTGGTGAGCCACGCGATGGGTTACGACATCACGAAAGAGGAGTTGGGCGGCTGGCAGATCCACTGCCGCAACGGCTCGGTCGACAATCTTGCGGAGTCGGAGGAAGAGGCGACTTCGATGGCGAAGCGCTTCCTCTCCTACCTTCCTTCGAGCGTTTACGAAGCGCCGCCGATCCTCGCGCCAGATTCTACCGATGCTATCGATCGCCGCGAGGAAGAGCTGTTCACGATCGTTCCCCGCAAACGCGTTATGACGTTCGATATGCGCCGGGCCATACGATTGATGGCGGACCGGGGCTCGTTCTTCGAGATCGGTCGGCTCTGGGGTACCGATCAGATCGTTGGCCTCGTTCGGTTTGGCGGCTATCCGATGGGTGTGATCGCATCCGACTGCCGGCACATCAATGGCGGCGCGTTAACGGCCGACGGATGTGACAAACTCAAGCGCCACCTCGACCTATGCGACTTGTTCCACTTGCCCATGCTGAACCTGGTCGATAATCCGGGCTTTGCGGTGGGCCTCGAGCACGAGATCGCCGGCACGATCCGCAAGGGCGGCGAATGGATGATCGCGTTCGCGCAGGTCGCGGTCCCGATCTTCACCGTCATCATGCGCCGCAGCTTTGGAGTCGCCGGCAATAACTACGCAACTCCCCGCAGCGGCGCCAGCGCTCGCGTCGTGTGGCCGGCAGCCGACGTCGGCGGCATCCCACCAGAAGGCGGCATAGAGGCGGCCTACAAACGCCAACTCGCCGAGGCCGCCGACCCCGCAGCCCTGCGCGCCGAGATCAACGCCCGCATTGAAAGCGCCCGCGGCCCGATTGGCCCGCTAAACCGCTTCCAGATGGAAGAAATGATAGACCCCCGCGACACCCGCCGCTGGATCTGCGAATGGGCCCAGAACGCCCACCGCATAATCTCTCAACCATCGATGCTCGCACCCAGAGCACTCCAATTCCGCCCGTAGTACTCGGATGGTCGCTAATCGGTCAGAGGATTCGAATGCCAGAAGGAAAGCTTAGCAATCGCCTGCGTCTGGTGAACGAGCCGAAGACCGGTGATGAGGCTTTCCGCGCCAGCGGTCGGGATCTTGGGTTTACCCTCTCCGACTTCTGGCGGTGGACTCTTTCGGATCTCGTCAGTAATGCCACACGCGGTCGACTCGCGGAGTTCATAGTGGCGCAAGCACTTGCGATTTCGACAAGCGGCGTTCGCGACGAGTGGAGCGCATTTGATCTAAAGACTCCAACGGGCGTGAAGGTCGAGGTCAAGTCTGCCGCGTATATCCAGACTTGGTACCAAACCAGACCGTCGAAGATCGCCTTTCGGACGCCCAAGACGCGGGCTTACGATCCAGATACGAACACATTCGACGTGGACGCAAAGCGCCAGGCGGACGTGTACGTCTTCGCGGTGCTCAAGCACGAAGACAAGGGAACAATAGATCGCTTAAACGTCGACCAATGGGAATTCTATGTCCTCCCAACAGCAACGTTAGACGCCCGCACTCGCAGCCAGTACGGGATTACCCTTCCAACACTCACGCGTCTGTCGGGCGGTCCGGTTTGTTATGCTGAGTTACGAGCAAAAGTAATGTGGGCAGCGGATTCCAGGTTCTAAAGATCTCTTCAAATTCACTATTGCGACGCTTTGCCTGTGCCTCCTAAGAAACAGGATTGAGGATTCGTGGCACGAGCTTTAGCCAGTGTTTCACGCGCTCCGCTACGGAGCAGGATCAATTCGCAGGGGCGCGTCGCCTGCAGATACCCTCTCCCGCCGGGAGAGGGCGGCGCGGCGCGAGGCTTGTGTCTTTTTGCAAGCCTCGTGACGCGCGGGTGAGGGTGCTGCTCTGCTCTTTAGTCCTAAGAGGAATACCGACACACGTACTTTTGAGGCGACTTCTGATTCAACTCTCCCTACGCCGTGGCAGAAGAGGCTTCAAGTTTTGAAGGCATAGATCGTAGTCGGCGTAATAGGCGCCAAAGGGGTGAGCCATCGTTGTTCCGTTCCCGCGCCAAGCTATCATGTCCCATCCTGCTTCGATGAGGTCTGAGGCAGCAAATACGAATTCGAGAGTATTCGTGAAGAATACGACTGCTTCGAAATTCTCACTGTAGTTAAAGCGAGGTTCGCTGCCGTGGACATAGTGATTCCTACAATTCACGGCCTCATCGGTCACGAAAGTGAGTTCGGGGAACCATGGTCGGTCACCTACCAAGTCAGTGATGATTTGGGCTCTGTGGCGGATCTTTTGCTTGAGATTACTTTTTCCCACGCGGCCGAGAGAGCTCAGGACACTGTCACGTTCGGTACTCGAGGGCAGCTGGCCGAAGATTTTCTGGCAAGTTTCCTTTGCGTCTTCAATTTCTTTCGACAACTGCGCCATTGCTGGGACCGCTGACTGCGGGAGAATGTCGAACATATTCGCGGAGCCTACCAGTCGGTCGATATCGTAGAAATTTTGTTTGGCGAAGGAATTGGAGAACCTCAGTCGAGCATCCTGCCATGTTTGCTGACGGTCGAGCCAACTTCTGGTTACGCGCGAAAATAGCTCCGGTTGCATACCGCCGTTCAGCAACACATCGGCGGGATGGGGCTTTCGCTCTTCATGAACTTGGTCACGCTTCGGTGGCGTGCTCCAATAGACCTCGAGCATGACCGGCGTCTCTTCATCAGATTCAATCCGGAGCCTCAGTTCGAGGAGGTTTTGCGGCCGACCCACTAACATTTCTAGATAACGGAGAACCACCAATATTTGGTCGACGGCGTCCTCAAACGCCCATGGTTCTTTGAAGGCAAGTTTTACGTAGATATTGTTTTTGAGGTATACCCCATCAGGACCCCCAAAACTTTGGCGAGGATTGTGGTACGCCGAGAGACCACCGAACAGCGTGTCGACGGCGAATATTTCTGTCTTGCCGGTGAAGTAGAGAATTGCGGGATACGGACCTGTCAAGATCTCCCGGTTCAGACCATTGGCATGAGAGATTTGCTCTATGAATGGTAGTGGCTTGATGACACTGCTGAACGCGTCAAAGTCATAGAAAAGAGTGCTCGCGTCATCTACGACGAATTGGATTTCGGCTACGGCCTTGTCGGCCGACCGGACATGGTGGTCGCCATAGATAACGTAGTGGGGAAAGATGTCCGCAAAGTAGTAGCTCTCCTTTCCGCGCCAGCCTGACCCAGGCACGGGCGGAGTGACGCACCGGATTAATGAGACCTTCGTCAGATCTTCGAGGATACCTGTTATGCAAAGCTCGGGGATCGCGTGTGTGTCGAAGGATGCTCTGTCGTGGAGGTGGAGAGAAGTGTTCGGTCCCTTGAAGGCGAGCTCACCGGAGAGGGTTTTGCCTGGCGATATAGTGAACGTTCCGCTCCGTTTTGACCCTTCAATCTCGTTACGCATATAGTTGAACCGCAAGCGTGTTTAGGTGCCGCGAGCCCCTTTCAACCAACGAACCGGTTGGTGACCACTAAACCTTGACCACTTTTTATCATAGGTATAGGCGCTAGCGAACGCTTTGCCATCGGAGCGCGCGCAGACTGATCTTTTTGTAGAAAAAAGCAGCGAGACGGCGGCCGGCGCTTGGGATTCAGCTCCCTTTGAGCACTGCCGTTGCCTTGTTCAGGCGGTCGCTGTAGGCGTTGAGCGCGTCGGCGGTTAGCTTGACGTAGCGGTTGGCGTCGGACCAGCGGCGGTCTTCGATCGCTTCGCGAACGCTGGGCAGCGTCTTGGCCCCGTAGCCGGTGAAGCGGCCGGGTGCGTATATGAGATTCTTGTACCAGCCCCTTCCGGGCAGGCCTACGTCGGGCGCGAGAGTCTGGTCGATGTCCAACATCAACAGCTGCACGCGCGTAATCTGATCGGCGGACAGGCTTGCGGCGTTTTTCGCGAGCGCGTCGTCGTACGCCTCGGCGCTGCGCTTGAGCCGTCCTACGGAGTCGTCGAGCGGGGCGAAGTCCAGGTGCGGGACGCGGTCGAGCGCCGTAGGTATCCCGCTCGACTTGGTCGGATCGGACGCGAGCTGGAACGCGTGATCTTGTAGCAGCTTCGCTTGCGTGTCGGCTTCCTGCCGCTCGTCATCGGAGAGCTTCTTCACCTGATCGAGATAGTCCGAGACCGCGCCTGCGAAATCGCTCGCGTTTTGGAGCGGAAGCTCGGAATCGGCTACGCGCAGCACGATCCGCCCGATCGTCTTCGCCAGCATCGCGTCATACACGAAGCCCGGATCGACGAAGCGGCTGTGATGCTCGAAAGTGTCGTAACGAGAGTGGTAGACGCCGTTGGAATGGCCCTCTTCGCCGAAAGCAACATCCAGCGCAGGCACACCCAGGTGATTAAGAAAGGCTGAAAAGTCGGAACCCGAACCCAGCGCCGCGATAGGGAAGTCCTTGTCCGGATCCGCCACGAGCTTCGCCGCGGTCTTGATTTGTTCAGGGGCCGCCGGTGCGAGCGCATCTACTCGAATCTTCGCGCGCAGCCGCTGGCCGATGGAAACGCCGCTCTCAGGATCGACTATATCGGCGGCGACCTGGTTCACCAGATGCTGGAAGTCGGGGCTGCCCCCCACCTCCAGAAAGCCCCGTTCGTTGGAGTCGGAGTTTATATAGAGAACGACTTTCTTTTTCAGTTCGGCCGCGTGCTGCTCCGCCCATTCGGTCGAGCCCAGAAGCATCGGCTCCTCGGCGTCCCAACTCGTATAGACAATCGTACGCTTGGGCCGCCAACCTTGCTTAGCGAGGCCGCTGAACGCCTTGGCCTCGGCCAGCAGAGCGACTTGACCCGACAGCGGGTCGGTCGCGCCGAACACCCAACCGTCGTGGTGATTGCCACGGACGACCCACTGGTCCGGCCAGGTCGAACCCTTCATGGTCGCGATGACGTCGTAGATCGGCCAGATTCGCCAATCGGACTTCACCACCAGATGGACTACCGCTGGCCCCGGTCCAACGTGATAGGTGATTGGCAACGCGCCACGCCATCCGGGTGGAGCTACAGGGCCTGCCAGCGCCGCGAGAAAGACCTGAGCGTCGGCGTAAGAGATCGGCAGCGTCGGAATTTTCAAGATAGTCGGCGCGTCGGAAATCTTGAGCCGCTTGGCGTCCTTGGTCGCACCGACC